>JAOAJJ010000061.1:3560-4909 GCA_026414245.1 Candidatus Bathyarchaeota archaeon | reverse complement strand
CTATTATGAGGGGGGACAAGTCTTGAGACATGATAAAATCTTCGAGCTACCAGTTGACATTCTAGTTCCAGCTTCAATACCAGACGTGATAAATGAGAGAAACGTTGATAAAATTAGGGCAAAAATAATTGTGGAGGCTGCGAATATACCTGCAAAATACGATGTGGAAATGATTTTGCATGAGAGGGGAGTTTTGGTTGTACCCGATATTTTGGCGAATGCTGGTGGAGTTATATCCTCATACGCAGAGTATATAGGTGTGAACCCGGAAGGGATGCTTGAAATGGTTAAAGAGAGAATCAGTAAAAGTGTAAGTCTAGTATTATCTGAATCAATTAAGAACAAGGTTCCTCCGAGGGATATTGCATTAAGAATAGCGCAGGAAAGGGTTAAGGAAGCCATGGAAAGGAAAAAGGGCTATGTAATATGATGAAAATGCGCCATACTCTAAGCTCATGTTTGCATCGATGAGCAATACTATTTCCAACTCCAAAATGTTATGTAATAAGCCTGGGCATCGATGGATGCCAGCTCAGCATTTACTAAATCGAATATAATGCTCTGAATCTAGGCGCTACATATGCATTCTCGCTGAGAGGATTTTTATTTAGTCGAGCCATCTCAATTTTTAAATTGATAAATGTTTAAATATGGTATAGTTTAAGTCGGGGGTTAAGTATGGTTATAGCGGAGTTAAGTTGGGAGAATTGGAATGATGAGGTTCTCCGCTCGCCAATTCTAACCTTAGTCTATTTTTGGCATGAGCGCTGCCCATGGTGCCGGAGGTTTACACCAATATTTGAGAGAGTGTCGGCGGAGTATGAAGGGAAAGTTAAGTTTACGAAGATAAATGTTTTGGAGTCTGAGGGCAACAGGGAGCTAGCGGAAGATTTAGGCGTCATGGGCACGCCCACACTAATATTCTTTTGTGAAGGGAGACCGCTGATGCATTTGGTAGGCTTCATGCCGGAGGAAGATCTGAAGAGAGCTATTAACGACATGCTGAAGAGATACGGCTCATGCCTAAAGCAAAGCACCAACCTAAAAAGCTATATTGTCTAGCAGCCTCCAGCCACCTCCTAATTAACCACCGAGCTATTTGTCTGATAGATATTTTTTAAAGTGACGACAAGATTACTAGATATGGGGATCTATATGGGCACACGAGTTCTCGTGATCTATGACAGCCGGACTGGAAATACTGAAAAGCTCGCCCACGCTGTGGCTAATGGTGCACGCAGATTTCCCGGAGTTGAAGTGGTGCTTAAAGGGGCTAGAGAAGTAACTCCTGAGGAAGTGTTTTCCGCCTGTCTCTTATACACATCTCCGAGCCCACGAGACCAGAGAGG
>JAOAJJ010000061.1:0-3551 GCA_026414245.1 Candidatus Bathyarchaeota archaeon | reverse complement strand
TCACCCTCCCACTTCAGTATGATGTCTGGAGAGATCCTGACGATGTTCACAAACCTATACCCATATAGGCATAAGTTAGCGGGTAAACCTGCATGCGTATTTACCACAGGCTCTGGGGGTCAGGTTACAGCCCTAGAGAACATTGAAAGGATACTGGGTGTCTTTAATCCTAGATGGGTAAAACCCGGAGTGGCGGTTGAAGGGGCTCCGAAAGAAAAGGATTTGGAACAAGCAGAGAAACTGGGAGAAAGACTCGCTAAAGCCGCTTTATCCAAGTAACACTATAGAACCTTTTCTCAAGACCAGATATTTTTGTGGGCTTTATCACTCTCCTTCTTAAATCTAACTTGCCTGAAATACCTTAAAGATTAAATTAGAGCATTTTCTCCTTATTTTTAGCAATGGAGATTGAAAATTGCCCGCATACTTCACAGAATCCATAAATATCGATTCTTTGCCCAGTTATCCTAAATCTAGTCGATTCAGATATTTGTTTTAGAAGAGAGTCTGCTTCGGGAAAGTTAATATCTACTATTTTACCGCATTTTAGGCAAACCATGTTTATGTGAGGGTTTACATTCGGATCAAACCTTGTCTCTCTCTTTGAGAACGGCAGCTCTTGAATTAAATTGAGTTCTTTAAGAACTTTAAGGGTTTGGTAAACTGTTGCTAGGCTTATTGTTGGATACTCTTTCCTCACCCTTTGATAAACGATTTTGGCGCTCGGATGAGTCGTATCTTGGAGGACATATTTACATATAGCTATTCTCTGCGGGGTTGCCTTATAACCCTTCTTTCGAAGCGCATCAATTATTGTCCTTAAAGATTTCTCGTGGATATACATTGCTTTTATTAGGTAATAATAATTCTTAAATAGTTTTCGATAAATTTCTTAATTAACATGTTTTCTAAAAACGAATGGAGTGAAAGAGTATGTCAAGTAAGAAATATTCTACTAATGTCGGCAGGGAGATGGTTGAAAAAGCCGGTGTCGATGTCGATCTTCTAATAGATAAGCTAAAGAGGGCTGCCGCAGCTGAATTTACAACATACTATTATTATACTCTGCTCAGAATGCATTGCACTGGTCTAGAAGGCGAGACAATAAAGGAGATTGTGGAAGATGCTAGGCTGGAGGATAGGCTTCATTTTGAGGCTCTTGTACCGCGCATTTATGAGCTTGGAGGTGAGCTCTATAAGGACATGAAGGAGCTCCATGATTGCGCCGCATGCGCGCCAGCTTATCTGCCGGAAGACCCAAACGATTTAAAGGCTATACTTAAAGTTTTACTGGAAGCCGAGAGATGCGCTATTAGAGTCTATACAGAGATATGTAACATGACATTTGGCAAAGACCTAAGAACATATGATTTATCATTAGCGATCCTCCATGAAGAGGTTGAGCATGAAGCATGGTTTCAAGAGCTCCTCGAGGGAAGACCCTCAGGACACTTTAGACGCAGGAAGCCGGGAGAAGGACCATATACGCAAAAGTTCCGGCACATAGAGTAGCATTAGCCTTAAAGATTTAAAAGCGATTAGATCTAAAATTAGGTGTAGGTGATTAGATATGGCTAAAGAAGAGCTTATACGTATGCTGAACAAGGCTTTAGAGCTGGAGCACGCTGCAAGAATACAGTATCTTGCCCATGCAGAGCTGGTGGCAGGGGTGAACGCGGAGCCAATAATAGCGAGGCTCAAGGAAATAGCCGAGGATGAGAAAAAACACGAGGAGATGTTTAGAGAACTAATTAGCAGCTACTTGGGAGGCGTACCCTCCATGGGGATGGCTGAAACGCATCCTGCTAAAACTCTAAGCGAAATCTTAGAGGTGAACGTTAAAGACGAGATGCATGCTGTGGACGTTTATACTGGGATTTATGAGAAATTGCGCGAGATGAGAAACGAGTTAAAGTATGAGTATTTTCAGCTGGAACATAAGCTGAGACATATTATTATGGATGAGCAGGAGCATATAGCTGAGCTACGTCTACTTCAGGGCAGATAATGAACAAGCAGTCACCCCCACTTAAACTTCCCTTTTTTCTCCTCCTTTTCTAATTCAAAGGAAAACCAGAGTGCTTTTCCCCTCACGATAGTGTAGAAGAATGAGTTGCGTGTCCGATAAACTCCCTCAATTTATTAGTATTAGGCGGAGTGAAGTATATGAATGGATGCATCGAAATAGCTCACATAGGCGAGTTGCCTAAAAATGGAATGAAGCTAATAAAGGTGGGCGGCTTCGAGATCTTAATAGTGAATGCTGATGGCGTTTTCTACGCTTTTGATAACCGATGCCCTCACATGGGTTATCCGCTATTCTTTGGAAGATTGGAGGGGCATATGTTAACGTGCGGCTTTCATTACGCTAAATTTGATGTTAAAAGCGGTAAACCATTGAATAAAGTAACCGAAAAGTCTCTCAGAAAAATGAGTTTGAAGAAAACTGGCTCCTCCCTCATAATTTATTTCCCCCATATAGGTTATAAACCTCCCTAGGAGAGGGGCTACTGCCGATGTAAAACCTTAATATTTATCCTTTAATTTTAAACATTTTTATGTATAGATCTAAAATATTATTCAAAAATTTTTAATAGAATCTGTCCACTATAAACATTTAGGCGATTTTTATGAGTGGGGAAGAGGCTAAAATTCCGGTTTTGCCAGCAGTCTGCATCTACCATGATGAAGAGAAGTATCTAATCGAGGTTGAATTGGCTGGCGTAAACAAGGAAGATATACATCTCGAGATGACCGAGAGGGGTTTCTGCATCAAGGCACCACGGGACGATATTGAATACTTTGGTTGTTGGACTCTAGCCCACGATGTTAAACCGAATGAAGCGAAGGCGACCTTCAAAAACGGCCTCTTAACGATCACGGTTCCACTCGCGAAACCAATGAGGGGACGGAGAATCTCCATAGAATAGCGCCTTTTAACCGTAAAAACATGATATATTTTTTCCTTTTTTGAGTAGAAAATTCTTAGTGATGGATAAAACTTCGCGCCTCTAAACCGACTTTTAGAGCCCTAGTAGCCATAGTAGCCAAAGGTTTAGGTAGATTCCGGCTCCAAGCGATTCTATGAGGATCAGCGATGAGATTATGTCTTCATGGAAGCCGTATCGCTCGCTTAGCACGATCATGGATACCGCTAATGGGACCCCATGCATGATCACCAGAATGGCTGTCTGAATCTTCGGTAGGTTAAGAGCCGACGCTGTCAGCACGGCTAGAAGCGGGAGGACAAACACTCTTGTTAGGCTGAGCTTTAAGGCTTTTGAAAGGTTTGTGTATCTTCTACCCTGTAGGAAGACGCCTAACATGAAGAGAGCTATTGTTACAGTTGTGCTTCCAAGCATATGGAGCGGGATAGATATGATATCTGGGATCCTTATGTCGGCTATTGAGAGGATTAAGCCCGTTAATATCGAAAGGATTAGAGGGTTTCTAGACAGCCTTATAAGAGTGGCTTTAAGCCCTTTTATAATTGGGGCGCCTCCCATCCTATGGAGCTCAAGAGTCGTGATCGAAGTTGTCACGCCCACTAT
>JAOAJJ010000005.1 GCA_026414245.1 Candidatus Bathyarchaeota archaeon | reverse complement strand
GGGTTTAAGCGAGTCAGTAGCCCTGATAACTGATGGAAGATTCTCAGGTGCAACCAGAGGCCCATGTATAGGGCATGTTTCACCGGAGGCTGCTGAGGGGGGCCCGATAGCGGCGTTAAGGGACGGCGACATGATCAGCATTAACATACCATCCAGAAGACTAGATGTCGAATTAAGCGATGGGGAAGTTAAACGGCGCCTAGCGTCTTGGAAGCCTAGATCTCCAAAAGTCTTTAGAGGATACTTGAGGAGATACTGGTATTTTGTGCAGTCAGCTGATAGGGGTGGAGCATTGAGGAGCCCAACCCTGGAATCTTAGGGTTTATGCTAAAAATGAGTCCATATCGCTAGAAAACCGGAGGGTCTGTCTTGAAGTTTAATATGACCCTTGCGCTTGCAGATAAACCCGGACAGCTTCTTAGGGCTCTTGAGCCCATAGCTAAGAATGGTGGAAACATCGTGTCGATTATACATGAGAGGGATCGGCCCGTTGAGGGGTATGTTCCAGTAAGCCTAGTGGTTGATTTTCCATCCCACCAAAGCTTTAGAAACACGATTAACGACTTTAGGAGCCTCGGCATAATGATAATAAGATCTGAGGAGCTCGTCGAGAAGGTTAGGTTAACGTTCATTTTAATCGGCGGCGTAGATTTAAAGAAGATTGTTGAATCTAAAGTTGAGGGCGCGAAGATAATAGGTCTGGAGGCTTCAACCCCTAGGCTTGAAGAGGTTACAGTTAAACTCGACGTCGAGATCCCGGCGGAAAACGTCGATGAGTTGATGGAGGAGCTTAAGGGGCTGGCTAGAGAGCAAAACGTGATCTTAATATCGCCTATTTACCCATGATGGCTGGTGGCGGAGATAGATGAGAATATTGCTGGTTGGGTTCGGCTTCCTCGGAAGGGAGTTAGCTAAGGCTTTAAGAAACAAGATGAGCCTCCTAATAAGAATTGACAGCGACTTCAGAGTGGTTGGAGCCGCCGACAGTAAAGGATACATATACAGTGAAGATGGCTTAAACATCGAGAGGCTTAGCGGCATCACAAAACTTTCTGAGCATGAAGACTATAAATCCGGCAGAGAAGCCGTAGAACTGATAAACAGGGATTTATGTGACGTTATAGTCGAAGCTACGCCGACAAACATTAAGAATGGTGAGCCCGGTTTAACACACATCAGGCTTGCGTTAAGCAGGGGTATACACGTCGTCACGCCGAATAAGGGGCCGCTTGTTTTGGCTTTTAGGGAGCTTATGAGCTTGGCTGAAAAAAATAACTGTGATCTTCTATATGAGGGGGCTGTTGCAGGGGCTATCCCCATATTCTCCCTCGCCAGAGAATGTTTACAGGGAGATAAAATAATTAGGCTTTCAGGCATACTGAACGGTACAACAAACTATATTCTCTCCAGAATGTTCTTTGAGGAGATAGGCTTCGAAATAGCCTTGAAAGAGGCTCAGGAAAAAGGTATAGCTGAGAGGGATCCATCCTACGATGTTGATGGAATAGATACAGCGTGTAAAATCGTTATCCTCGCGAACGCCCTTATGGGACGAGATGCAAAGATTAACGATGTTGAGAGATCTGGCATACGTGGCATAACTCAAGAGGCTATGAGCCTAGCGAAGAAGTCTAATTATGCGATAAAGCTGATTGGTGTAGTAGATAAGAGGCTTGAAGTCTCACCGAAACTTGTTCCAATAAATCATCCGCTATGCGTGCATGGAACACTGAACGCCATACATTTAGAAACAGATTTAGCTGGAGAGATAACCCTAGTGGGTTATGGAGCTGGAAAAGAAACGGTTTCAGCGATACTAAACGACTTGATAACCGTGCTGAGAAATAGATCGGGGAAAAGCCCCAAGAAGAGTTAAGCTTAGTCTCCCGGGCGATTATCTTGCGAAGCCCAACCTTTTTTACTCCCAGCCCCGTCAAAGGCGCCGTCGAAACTTACGATCAATATAGCCCTGCTCTTCACGAAGCAATAATAAGCCCATATTGAAATCAAGACCTAATGTATTTGCCATCTTATACGCTACAATCCCTTAATGGATAAGTCGGCTACCATAAGCCACGTCAACACGTCTATAAGCAGAAGACTAATATCAACCCCTCTTCACCATATTTAGACCTCAAACACCAAAAAGAACTTTAAACATTACACGTCAAAAAGGATCTTAGATAATAGCTTTTTGAGGGATGGGAGGAGAGAGGGTAGGCTCACATTCATTGGAGGATTACATTAACTTTACGCAAAGTTTTGCCAAAAAACCATTAATAGGTTCATGTGAAGGCTGGTTGGCGATAATATTACCATTCTGTGAGCCGGGTGGAGGAAAATCTATGTGAATTAGGAGGGGCGGGAGCCCTGCTATCTTAGCCGACATATAAAATGCCGTGAATGCTGGACATATTTTGTAATCGTGGCTCGAAATACCGGGCACTTGGGAAGATTCGGGACAAGAATAGGAAATGTTAACGCCATAAGGCTGAAAATGTTAAAACAGTTTTCATAACTCTATATTATAATAGATAGGTGACTATATATGAATGAAGTCGTTAAAATTGGGGTTTTAAAGGCTGGCTGCATAGGTTCTCTTCCACTGCTAGAGTTCCTCTTAGATGAGAGGGCTGATAGGGAGGATATTCGTGTTAGGGTTGTCGGCTCCGGAGCAAAGGTTACCCCTGAAGACTGCATCGAGGGCGCGGAGCAGATCGTCAAGCAGAATGTTGATTTGGTTATATTTATTAGCCCTGCGCAGACAACTCAAGGGCCATCTGAAGCACGTAAAATTCGCAGAACTGACAATAAGCCAGTCATAATCATTTCAGATAGCCCTGCAAAAAGAGTCGTTAAGGAGATTGAAGAATATGGTTTCGGATACATAGTTGTTGAAGCGGATTCAATGATAGGCGCTAGGAGAGAGTTTCTCGACCCGCTTGAAATGGCCCTATACAACTCTGATGTGATAAAGGTTTTAGCGATAACCGGAGCGATGAACATCCTCGTCGAGGAGATAGATAGAGTTGTCAACGCCATTAAATCCGGTGAGAAGCCCATCCTGCCGAAAATCATCGTTGACAGCAGACGGGCTGTTGAAGCGGCAGGTTTTTCAAACCCGTATGCTAAGGCTAAAGCCATGGCTGCATACGAGCTCGCCAAGCAGGTTTCCACCTTAACCTTCGAGGCTTGCTTTAAGATGCATGAGCCTGGAGCCTATATTCCGCTCATTGCAGCAGCCCATGAGATAATGAGAACCGCCGCTAAGCTGGCAGACGAAGCCAGAGAGATCGAGAAGAAAGGCGACTCCGTGCTTAGAAAACCACACTTTAAAGACGGGGTTCGTGGAGAAAAAAGGCTCCTAATGGAGAAGCCGCTTAAAGCCGTCCTTTAATGGCTCTCCTGTAAGATAAGCATATAAGATAGTGCTCATTTGAAAGAGAACAAAAAAGAGTGGTGATTATTGATGCCGGCTATAGAGGTTGGTAGGATCTGCGTAAAGATTAAAGGTAGGGAGAGAGGTAGACGCTGCATTGTGCTCGACATCATAGATAAAAACTTCGTCCTCGTGACCGGGCCAAAAAATATTACTGGGGTTAGGCGGAGGCGCGTGAACATAAGCCATCTTAATCCGACGGAAAAAACCATAAAGATTAGGCGGGGCGCATCTGACGAGGAGGTTTACAAGGCTCTGGTTGAATCAGGAACACTTGAAGAATACATGCAGGTCAGTAAGATTGTAGGTCAAACCAGAGTGGCGCAATGAGGAGGATGAAATGCGGGATAAGGCTCCATGGAGCATAAAGCGGGAGCTATTAACAAAATCTGAGGACGAAACCGACCCGAAATATGGATGTAGACCTGAAGAGCGCCAATATCCGGAGATAGTGAAGTTCGGAATAATAAACTTAGATAAGCCTCCAGGGCCGTCAAGCCACGAGGTCACAGCATGGGTTAAGCGTATACTAGGCGTCGAGCACGCCGGTCACGGTGGGACCTTAGAGCCCTTAATTTATGTGGAGTGGGCGTGGAGATCCCAAAGTGACCGGTGTTCTGCCCATAGCCTTAGAGGAGGCGACTAAAACTATACAAGCCCTGCTCGTAGCTGGTAAAGAATATATTGGCGTAATGAAGCTCCATAAAGATGTTCCTGAGGAAAAGGTTAGGGAAGCCTTCAGTGAATTCCAGGGTGAGATTTATCAGAGGCCGCCTGCAAGGGCGTCCGTGAAAAAGGCTCTGCGTGTGAGAACAATTTACTATCTGGATGTTTTAGAGATTGAGGGCAGAAACGTCCTGTTTAAGGTTGGATGTGAGGCTGGAACATACATTAGAAAACTGGTATTTGACATAGGCAGGGTTTTAGGTTGCGGCGCACACATGTATGAGCTCCGCAGAATGAGAGCTGGACCATTCACTGAAGATAACTATATGGTTACATTACATGATATACTATACCTCTATGATAGGTGGCGTGAAAACGGAGACATAAGAATGCTGAAAAGATTCATTCTCCCAATGGAGAGAGCCTTGAACCTGATGCCTAAGGTTTTCATAAGGGACTCAGCCGTAGACGCCATATGCCACGGCGCACACCTAACAGCCCCAGGAATAACGCATATAGAGTCTGGAATAAAGCCATCCGATAAGGTCGCCATATTCACGTTGAAGGGTGAGGCAGTAGCCTTGGGAACAGCCATGGCGAGCACCGAGGAGATACTTAAAGCCACACATGGAATAATGGTTAAGACAGATAGAGTCATAATGCCCAGAGGAATCTACCCGAAACTCTGGAAATAAATCAAACAGCTTAAATAGATTAGTGAAAAAATTATAGAAGATGAAAGAGAAGCCGGGGTCTCCTAGAGCCAAAAATAAAGCAGGCGGGAAATCCGGTAGGGAGCAGACAAAAACGGCTTAAGCCTGGAGACCAGGAAACGCTAAACAGCCTGTGGCCCAATCTGGGCCGCGTGGGTTCAAATCCCACCCCCGGCGCCATTTGAAAACCCACGTAGCCTTCAATTCTTAGTTTTCTCTAGTGAAAGTCTTGGTTGATAAAGTCTATAAACCTAAACAAAATAATGAAAGACTTAAAAGAAAAGCCTAATTCCTAAAATAACTAAAACGGAATAATATTTTAGCATTAACAAAACATTCCTTCCTCCTGTAAGATTTTAATCCCTAAAATCCTCCTAACTCTAACCATAAAAAGAAAGAGAAAACAAGTATTAAGCCTAGTCAAATATTTCATAAAATCTCTTTAAATTAACTTTTTAACTTTGCATTCCTATAAGATTATAGGAAACTCGGATGGCAAGAGAAATTATAAAGAATGCGTTGAAAAAAGAGATTTTTAATAAATATGGTAGTAAATGTTATGTATGCGGGTATTCCCTTAAACCAGCTCTCCGTGCTCATCATACTATTCCTACGAATTTAGGTGGTAAAGACCATATTGATAACTTTGTTCTTCTTTGTTCTAATTGCCATACTCTAGTTCATTTTTACAGTTCAAAACGATATTGGAACAAAGAAATTAAACATTACTTGACTTCAGAGTATACAGAGGATAAGATAGAAAAGTTAAAAGAACTAATTAGCAGAATTCAGAAGATAAAAAAAGAAGTTGAAGAAAATAAAAATTTATGGATTAAAAAAGACACAATAACGGAAAGACCTTATACACTTGAAGAAGCTATTAATATTGTATCTCGAAGAAATAAATTTACGGATGATAAGAAAAAGCTCTTATCACGCGTACTTATATCCGTATTAGAGAATATACCCCAACCAATATTTAAAAAATGCTCATTTCGTTTGTTAAGAAATGGTAAATACATAAGCATCAATTTAATGAACCATCTCTTATTTAGAACACCCGCATATGGGGATTATGGGGAACCACCTAAATTTGATTGTTATTTAACATTTCCAAAAGACAAAATACCCTCTAATTTAAAACCTATTGAAGAAAGAGATGTTTTTTACTTCAGATATTTTAATTGCGTTAACTTGGGATTATCATATGCTGAGGTATTAGAATTCACTAGTAATGAATGGAATTTATTCAAGGAAGCTTGCGAAATGGCACATAATGTAAGAAAAACTAGAAGCTGGATATCAAATATTGATGTTGAGAAGCATGCGAATATTTCTACGTCAACTACGCTTTAACTTTTTATCTGTAAAAATAAACAGTTTAAGGTTTAAGAAATTCAAGTTTCATCATAATTTAGGTAGCCATAAGTTTTTAATGTTAAATAATAGTTGATATGGAAAAGACAGAAGAAAATGATGAAGATGCGTAGGTTCAAACCCCATCCTTGGCGCCAGACCTCATTTCACTGAATTTCTTCTCGAGCTCCCTCAACTTTACAAAGCATATTTAAGAGGGTTTCTCCTGCTAACTTCAAATGGCGATGGTTCTAATCGCTAACATAATGAATTTTCTCACAACCTTTCTGGTTTATTTTGTCTTCTATGCGGTGTCTAAAAACTTAAAATTCACTTCAACTTTTTGGATTCCTAATCTATTTTTTCATCCAACTCTTAGCTTTCTTCACACTTATAATTGTTTATTCTCGCCAACCTGAATTTAAATTAAGACTTTATTAATTTTAGTGCTTCCCTAAACTCTTGTGTTCCAGCCTTCTTTAGAAGTTCATAGATGAGCATCTCTGTTGAAGCCACTATAACACCATTATCCCTTAATCTTTCGAGGGCAATCTCTTTATCTTCAGGATTCCTTGAGGAGGTTGCGTCGCTAACAACGCATACTCTAAAGCCTTCTTCAGCGCCCTCAATAGCTGTCTGCGTAATACATATGTGGGTTTCTATCCCAACAATTATGAGCGATTCAACGTTAAGTCTCTCAATAGCTTCTCTAAATTTCTCTGATCTAAAGCAGCTGAACTCAACCTTCTCAATTGGCTCAACGTCTGGAATTAAATCTTTAATCTCCGGTATTGTTGGGCCTAAGCCCCTCGGATACTGCTCGGTTAAAATTATTGGCATACCGATTATCTTAGCAAACTGTATTAGCTTCCGGGTGTTCTCGAGAACCCTCTCCCTATCTGAAATTGGGGGAAAGATCTTCTCTTGAACATCGATAATGACAAGAATGGTGTTCTTCCTTGAAAGCAAGCCTTTCTTACTCAGCTTCCAGCCACCCCAATCCTCCAGCATCTCTGGGGAATGAGTATACGATAATAGCCATGAAATATATAGGGTTTGAGTAGCTCCAACTTCAATTGCTGTAAGAGGCACGGCGCTGAAGCCCACCTATGGGAGAAGGGTTGCCATGCTCGGTAACTGAGTTAATGAGGAACCGATATGCTAGAGAGATCGGTGAAATAATTCTAATCGCCATAAGCTTAAAAGAGTGAGGAAGATTAAGCAGAACCTAACTAAAATATGTCTCAGCAACCTGCTTTTAAGATGTTCTCAACGCAGATAATAAGACTACGTCTAACCGGAGATGCCCCTAATCTTTAGGGAAAGAGCTCTATGAGCTCTGTTTTACCACACTTACTGCATACAATCTTTAGATGCGTATGCCCCTCAGTCGTCCCCATAGGCTTCCAATCATGATCACACATTTCATGCTCACGCTCCCTTAACTGCTCTTTCTCCCCTCTGCTCATAAAATTCCCCAAACCTATTATAACAAAGTTATATATAAATTTATCAAAGAACCCTACTAATAGAAAAGTGATGCTAAAAATATTTTTCATGGAATTCTAAAACCTGCCAGCGGTACTCATTTATCCCCATCCTCTTCACAGCATGATTTGTTAATCAGGTTTAGGGCTGCGAGAACCCCGGCTTTAACTATTAGGTCTGAAGTGATCGTTTCATAGACTTCCCCTTCCACCTCAACTGTTCTGCACTCATAGGGGCCGCATACATCGCAGCATGGGCTCTGCCCAACCTTTCCGCTAAGCCACTCCTCGATCGGTCGATCCTCGATCCAAATCCTATTAGATTCCAGCGGGTTCTCGCGGAACTCATTAATAGAGAGCTCATCTCTCTCCACAGCAACCTCTATTTCGAGCGGTGCGAGAATCTGCTTAAGGATGGAAACAGCCTTCTCAATCTCCTCGCCAGTAGACTCACATCTTGGGCATGTCCGTCCACCATATACAAGTCTCTGCCACCTAATTCTCAACATCTTCAAGCTCTTACACATCCTCCATTCCCTTATTTATAGCGGAACTTTAGACAGTTAACGATTCTTATCTCCTTAATACATATAAATACATATATTTATTGTCGCATCTTTTGCTCTCTGCGCTAAGTCACCTCTGGTTAAGTTGTGAAGGGGCCATGGCTGTTGGGTAAGCATGTAGACCGTCTCAACTGAAAATAATATCTCATTTCGAATGATGTTGGTTAATGTTTCCGCCTCTTCGGGCGATGTTTCCTCTTCCTTAAATTTCTAGCAGCTCTTTGGCTCTTTTAGTGATCCAGTCATGCGCATTAAGCAGAGATAGATGAATATGTCTACGAGTAAGACGGCTTTAAATTCTTCCGGAAAAGAAAGTGAGAGTTTTCGGGAGTTTATCTGTGATGCCGGGGGCGGGATTCGAACCCGCGACCTCCAGATATCCTATCCTTTTAAGCCCTTTCTGACCCTTAATCGCTGATTGTTGATTATGAGTCTGGCGCCCAAACCAGGCTAGGCTACCCCGGCTGTTTTCCGGATTTCGCCTGATTTCTATAATTTTATGTCTCCTATATTTCATTTACGCTTCCTAAAGAATCGCAGCCCATCTTTTCGTAGACTTATTCAAACTCACCCCCAGCAACGCTTTAATCTTCTCCAAGCTCACGAATAGCACTCCGAAATCTCCTCGCTGTAAGCTTAAACGGCCCATTATGGCAGCATATATAGGCTGAAAATTCACGTTTAATCCACGGGAAGGATTTGAATCTGCCTATCCACTTTAACTGGACATCTAAGCCAAGCTCTCGCCATACTCAACATACCCGCTAAGGACAAGCCCGATGTGAGCGTTGCTGGGTTCTATATTAGATGTCTATGGGACATGGCTGAGACTCAAGTAGAAACCCTATGTATCAAACAGAGAGTAATTTATGAGACTTCGTCAAGGTCATAAAGCCTGAGAAGAATTTTGGAGGGAGCGACACAAATTAAGTTAATTTATTTAGAGCGATAAATTCTTTGGCTCGACAATGTCGCCTGTAGCCTTTAGAACCCATATGCCTTCTTTCTCCGCCCTTTCTATTAGGTCTGGCATTGCTAGGCTTGTGTAAATGACCTTGATTATTTTCGGTTTAAGCTTGTCTGGGTATAGGCTCCTAAGCCTATCGACCTTGATGTTTACTTCGTCTACAGTTCTTGAGGATGCTCTAACTGATGCCTCGCCTATAACGCATAGATCATCTGAGATACCGTAAATATTTAATTCTACTTCTGGAAGGATTAATGATGCTATTTCAACTCTGTAACCCATCTCTCTGAGCCTATATTTAACTACGATTCTGGCTTCTTCTTCAATGTCCAGCGTAATCTTCTCCAGCGTGCGCTCAACCCTAGTGAGCCTAGCATCCAGCTGCCTATACATCCTATCGAAGTCTTCCCTAAGCTTAGCGATCTCCATCCATATCTTGGTCTGTTCTTCCGTAAGCCTCCTCTGTTCCTCTGCAAGCCTTCTCTGTTCCTCCGCGAATCTCCTTTGCTCCTCCGCAAGCCTCCTTTGCTCCTCTGCGAGTCTCCTCTGCTCCTCCGCCAATCTAACATGCCCTTCTGACAGCATGTCTAGTCTCTTAAGTATCTCCGATAGACCCAGATAGCCAGCCACGGCGTAACGAAACTCCAGATCCCTATCCAGCAGCTCCAGAAACTCCCTCTTCAAAGACTCCATTACTAGGTTTCACCGACCATTAACCTACTTTATGATATAGAGGAGGTTATTATAAAGGCTTACCGAGGGGAGGGAGAGATAGTTGCAAGCACTAAAGCAAACATAGAGGTGGGAGGCGAGGAGAGGGCTGCTGCCAGAGCTATTAGTGTTTGGGGTATAAGTGAAACCCAAGTAAACAAAATAACCTTTGATATCATTAAAATGCTGCCTAGGAAAGAAGAAGCCGATCTTATTAAAGGCATGATAACTAAGCCGACCAGAGGGTTTAGCATTCCAGCGGACGAAACGCCTAAAGGAGTTTATGGAAAGATAGTAGAGTGCTTATTAGAGATATATCTACGGGTGGAAATCCCCGCTTCCAAGAATTGAAAAAGGTTGATATAGGCGGGAAAGCGCTCTTTGAGAAACATGTCTCAAAGGCATAGAGAATTTGAGAATCAGAAAAAAGAGGACTCCTGCGGGGAATATCTCCGGTTAAAGCTGAAATAGGCTATCCCGGCTGTTTTCCGGATTTCGCCTGATTTCTATAATTTTATGTCTCCTATATTTCATTTACGCTTCCTAAAGAATAGTGGCATATCTTTTCGTAGATGTATTCGACCCCGCCTCTAGTAACGCTTTAATCTCATCTGGTGTTGATTCCTCCCTCATATACTCTATTATTTTCTTTATTTCTCCGGCTAGATTATTGCAGCTGGGATTAGGAACATGAGTATTATGCCTGCTGGTGTGCCCGCAAACCACATTAAATATCCGTAGTAAGGTATTTGGATATATAGTATGCCTATAATGTCTTCCGGCTTGACTATCCATGGGTCTGGGTTTTCATTCGCACCGCCCTTAGTCCTAAAATAGAGCGAGTTTTCTCCGCAACCTTCTCTATTACCCTGTGAATTGTTTTTGTCTTTCCTATCTTGAAGGCTATTATGTCGCCTACTTTAACATCTTCTGACTTGATTTTCTCAACTATAACTATGCCCCCAACACGTATGGTTGGCTCCATGCTCCCGCCTAAAACAACAGAGGATAATGAGCCTCCGATGAGGAATGGGGCTGCATAAATTATGGTGGGGGTAAGCGCAATGGCGGTAATAATTGTTGATAGGGCTTTTTTAATCACCTTTTTCAAATCCTCCACCTCCACATGTTGGTGGGAAGTGGACTATTATGGATATATCGGCTTTTAGGGTTAGTCCTTGTATTCGTTTCCAGTGGTAATGGGCATCCAGACGCTGATTTGTAATGTAAGCTCTGTCCTGGTGGAACGGCTCTTTTCCCAATCACCTTTATTTCCCCATACTTACAGCTGGTAGCTGCTGGGGATAATGGTTATTAGCTGGAAATACAGTTAATTTTTTGGAAAGGCGAAGTATGTTTATTGAATCGGAGAGAAGCAGCATAGAAAAGCTCATCGAATCCTTCTTAAGGGAAAAAAATCTAAGCCCTTCAGCTGCCATGATGTATGGTCCGCATGCCGGAGGCTACGCTGATGAAAAAGCCGCCTTAAATATTCTAGTCATCGTGGAGTCAAGTAAACCCATACTGAAAAATTATTCAAAGAGCCTCGACTCCACGAAAACCCGGCTCCTTATAGCTGACAGAGAAACATTCGAGAAAGATGTGGAAGATGAAAGGATGGGCGGCATACTCGCCGACCTCTTAATGACGCCTTATGAACCCATATTCAACGAGAAGTATCTATGGGATCAGGAAGTTAAGTTTAAAAAGAGGGTTACAGACAGCATCCTAAGAAACCTCATTTTAAGCTTTCCAGAGATGTCGAGAGAATTCATCATTAAACCCGAGTACCTAATGTTTGAGAGCATGAGGCGAAGAGTCTCCTTATTCCCACTTATCGCCTACAGGTTCCTCAACGTTATAGGAGCCGACGTGAAGGAGAGAAACTATGCCCTAATTATGCGGGGCTTCACAGAAGCCCTAAAAGAACTCGCCAACGATGGGAAAATCCATGTTTCTAACGGCTTCTTCAGGATCTCAGAGGATTACGTAAAGTCTTTTCTAGGAGGGAAGATCGCATGGCGCCTTGCAAGATTACTTAAAAATATACGTATTGACATCTCGCATCATGTCCTTAAGGTTCTCCCAAGCATTATAAATCCGCTAATAGACGAATATAGAATCCATAGAAGACATGCATCCAATATCGGAGCTGCCAGAAAAATAGTGTTTAGACTCGAGGATCCGAGAAAATATATTTTTGTGCCAACCCCCTCCGGGATAATACCATTCACCGAGAAAATAACGATAGAAGATTTTCTCAAGAGACACATGTCTCAAAAACATGCTTTAAAACATGAAGTTAGAAAGCTGGGGGGAGCCCTTAATAGCGTATATCTGCTGAGAATTTACGGCGGCGAGGGGGAGGAAAGAATAGTCGTCAAGATATTTAAAGACTGGTATGGGTGGAAATGGTTTCCACTAGCATTATGGACTCTGGGGACAAGGGACTTTGCCATACTGGGAAAAAGCAGGCTTGAGAAAGAATACGCCTTAAACAATTTTCTGCTAAAGAACGGGATAAATGTTCCAAGGATAATCCACGTAGCCCCGGAGGAGAAGCTCCTTTTCCAAGAATTTATAGAGGGAACCACCCTATCAAAAATAATTAAACTTCTGTTTAAAAGCGAAGAAAACGGCGACAATAGAGTTAAGATGCTTAAAATCATTAGGCAGGCTGGGGGAGAGATGGCGAGGGTTCACAGTTTAGGCGTATCTATCGGAGACTGTAAACCGGAAAACATACTTCTATCCTCGGATGGAAGAATATTCTTCCTAGACCTCGAACAGACTGAAAGGGGAGGAGATCAGTCTTGGGATATAGCTGAGCTCCTATTCTACCTCGGTCACTACGCATCTTTCTCAACCTACAAGCGTATCGAAGAAGTTGTGAACGAGTTTATAGAAGGATATATTGAGTCTGGCGGCAGAGTGGAGATTATAAAAAGGGCGCTATCCCCCCGCTACATAAAGGTATTCGGGCTTCTCACACCTCCCCACATAATACTCGCCATCTCCAACACCTGCAAGAAAACTCTGAAAAAGAGAGCCGCACCGTAAACAATATTGAGTTCTAGGAAGACATAATAGCAGAGCAAAATCTTAACTTATATTGAGGGGCAAAATTGAACACTAAGATAACCTTCTATGGAGGAGTAAACGAGGTTGGCGGAAACAAAATTCTCATAACTGACGGAGACACCCGAATTCTCCTCGATTTCGGAGCATCCTTCACGTTAAGGGATAAATTTTACTCAACACCTTTTCTTTCTCCCAAAAGCGGCTTAGACCTGATAAAACTAGGGATACTGCCAGATTTAAAGGGAGCATATCTTTTCGACGAGTCTGACCCTAACATAGACGCTGTTTTTCTCTCACATTCACACACGGATCACGCAGCCCACATATCGTTTTTAAAGAGGAGCATACCAATATACTGCGGCGAGACAACGGCTACGATACTTAACGCATTAAGCGACGTGCGCCCAACGAGCATAGAATTTAACCTTGAAGGCGTCAGATTCAAAACTTTCCGCACCGGTGATAAGATTAAAGTTGGCTCCATAGAAGTTATTCCAATACATGTCGACCATTCGGTTCCAGGCTCCTACGGATTCATAATTCACACATCTTCAGGCACAATCATCTACACTGGTGACTTCAGATGGCATGGCTCGAAGCCTGAGCTAACAGAAGATTTAGTTTCAGCCTCCGCCGGTGAAAGGGTTGAGGCTCTTATATGTGAGAATACTAATATGACTGAGGTTGAGGTTTCCTCGGAAAGCGATGTTATGTTTAAAGTCAATAGTTTAGTCAGCAACACTCCTAAACTCGTTTTAACCGAGTTTGCATGCGCCGATATTGATAGGTTAAGATCATTCCATGAAGTCGCTCTAAGAAACGGTAGGATGCTCGCAGTATCTTTGAAGCAAGCCTACCTACTGCATAAACTTGAGTCTGACCCCCACCTAAATGTTCCCAAAATTACCGACGGCGCAATTCTAATATTTCAGAGGGAGAAGAAAAGATATTTCCGCTGGGAGCAGGAAATCATGAATTTAGGTGAACCCATCAGCCCCCGCGAAATCTCCGAGATGCAGGATAAGATAATATTATATATGTCATTTTTCGACCTGAGCTGGCTTGTTGACATTAACCCCTCACCTGGAAGCTGCTATATTCTCTCAGCATCTGAACCATTTGATGAGGAGATGGAGATAGATTTCAAAAGGCTGCTAAACTGGCTTGAATATTATGGTCTCCCACAATACCACGTGCATGTTTCAGGACACATAATGCCTTTCCATCTCAGGAAATTTCTGGAGATAGTTAAACCTAAAAAAGTATTCCCCATTCATGGAACATACATTAAACTCTTCAAAAAATTCGTTGAAGACCTGAAAAGCGAGGTAATCATACCTGAAAAAGAAAAGGATTACGATGTATAAAGAATATTGGCTCAGCGTTATTTCTATTTTTAATAGCCATATGCTTTCAGGTTTAACAAGATTTTTAAGTAAGTATAATCTTTTCTTTTTTGGTGTTAAATATGAGTGATAAAGACGAAATTATAAATAAAATTAGAGATGCTATTGTAAACTTAGACATCGATAATATTCAGAGACTTTGCATGGAGGCGCTTAAAGCCGGTATACCGGCCTACGATATCGTGATGAAAGGTATGTCTAAGGGCATGGAGATAGTTGGCGAGAAATATGAGAGGAATGAATATTTTCTAGCTGAGCTCATAATGGCTGGCGAAGTGATGAAGGAAGGCATGAAAGTTTTAGAACCCCATTTAGCGGGCGGTGAAGTGAAAAAGATCGGCAAGGTAATTCTAGGAACCGTTCGGGGAGACCTACATGACATCGGCAAAAATATTGTCGCCACACTGCTGACGGCAGCCGGCTTCGAAGTCATAGATCTGGGTGTAGATGTCCCACCTGAAAAATTCGTTGAAGCCGTTAAAGAGAACAAGCCGGACATAGTTGGCATGTCAGCCCTGCTGACAACAACCATGATTGAAATGGAGAACGTGATAAAAGCGCTTAAAGATGCCGGGTTAAGAGATAAGGTGAAGATAATTATTGGTGGAGCCCCGATAACGAAGGAGTTTGCGGATAAAATCGGCGCCGACGCCGCAGCGAGAGACGCCGTTGAAGGCGTGAATATATGTAAGTCATGGGTTTCCTAAAAGTGACCTTAATATGAAGAACGAGTTAAAGCCGCGGGAAAGAATCAAGTTAATTTTGGAGCACCATGAGGCAGATCGCATTCCAATCCATGACAGCCCTTGGACAGCAACCGTAGACCGCTGGAGATCCGAGGGGCTGCCTTCAGGGGTTTCACCCGCAGACTATTTTGGATACGAGATCGCTATCTTTAGCGCCGATACAAGTCCACGTTTCCCCGTAGAGATTCTATACGAGGACGAAGAGTATATTGTGGAAAGAACTTCCTTCGGCGGAATAAGAAAAAATCATAAAGATTACTCCACGACTCCAATGATTATTGACTATCCATGTAAAAATAGAGATGATTGGGAGAAAATTAAGCCTAGACTCGCAGCCGACGATTACAGGGTTGACTGGGTGACTGGGCTGCAGTCTTTCCACCGCGAGTATAGCCGTGGGCGATTCATAATGTATGGGGCTGCTGTAGGGTATGATAAGATACAGAGTTACGTTGCTTCAGAGAGACTGTTGAAGGCGATTATCAGGGAGCCGGACTGGGTTATCGACATGTATTGGACCGACGCTAAGCTAGCTATGGAAATGTGTGAGCGGATGATGAGAGGCGGCTTTAGGTTTGATGGAGCCTTCCTTTACTGCGATTTAGGGTATAGGGGTGGGCTACTCTTCTCACCTAAGCACTTTGAAGAGCAGCTTCATCCAGTATTCAAGGAGCTATGCCGCTTCTTCCACAGCCACGGCATGTATGTGTTCCTACACTCTTGTGGGCGTGTGAAAGACCTTATCCCATACTTTATCGAGGAGGGGATCAACTGCCTACAGCCCCTTGAAGTAAAAGCTGGAATGGATCTCGTGGAGCTAAAGGAGAGATACGGTGACAAGATGACTTTTATGGGAGGCATAGACGTGAGACTTATGGCTCTCGACGACCCGAAGCCGATAGAGGAGGAAATAAAAAGGAAGATTACAATAGCGAAGGAGGATGGAGGATACATTTATCACTCAGACCACTCTGTCCCGAAAAACGTCAGCTTTCAGAATTACAAGAGGGTTATAGAGCTAGTTAAAAAATATGGGAAATACGAATAAAAATTTCCCCAATCCCTTTTTTGTCGGGGAAAGCTGCTAATTCACTCTTTAATCAAGCCGCCTGGACTGTTTCTTCTATATTTTCTACTCGCTTTTAGCAGCAGGTTGAAGTTTTCTATGCTCATCTCCATGGGTATGCCGCCCTCTGAGCCTAAAATAAATCCGCTTCCAGGCGACCCGACCCTAAGTCTATCGAGCAGATGTTCTTTAAGGCTGGCGGCGCTCATAAGACCAATATTTTTACTTAAGCCTCCCAGAAAACAGATTTTGTCACCGTATTTCTCCTTTAAGCCCCTTAAATCCATGTTGTCGGTGGGGCCTACTGGGTTAAGCATATCTAGCCTAGCCCTAACTAGAAGCGGTATTAAGATGTCTATTTTTCCATGGCTATGCATATTAACGAAGGCATCGTATTTATGCGCCAGCTCTATAGCTTTCACATGCCATGGGAATATTAAATCCTCATAGAGTTTTGGGCTTATAAATGTTCCATGGGAATGGCCTAGGTCGTCCGGCCACTCTATCATCATGGCGCCTCTCTCAAGCAGGTTCTTTTCGGCTTTTAGGTTAAATTCCCCCACTTTAGCGATAAGCTTCCTGTAAAAATCCCTTCTCACATAAATGTCCTTCAGAGTTACTTCCAGAGGACCCCTCAAAAAATACCAGACTCCTGAGAAGAAGCCGTTTATGCTACAGGAGGGAAAGAAACCCTTCTCAACAACATACCTTATGGCTTTTTCAACATCCTCATATCTCGATGGATCCTCTGGGTCTGGAAGCTCTATATCGTCTATATCCTCCTCAGCCCTAACCGGGTAGTCTACGTATTGTCGCGCCCACACATTTCTCTCTGTTCCTATACGCCACTTAGCACCGGTCTCCCACTCAACAATCATCCAATCTTCTCCGGATTCAATGACCCTTCTAATTTTGAATCCAGCGTTCGCTACACCAATTATAAAGTTATCCATGTAATCAGCTATTTTTACAGCCATATCCAATCCTTTCAACCCTGAATCGACGGCGCTTAACTCTATAGATGGGATAAATTTAGCTTTTGACGCCTCATTAGTGAAATCTAAAACTTGGGGTGTGGTTGACGGTTCCTCGTGAAGCAACGTTGCCAGGACGCATTCAAATCTACTAGTAGCCATAAGATCAACCCCACTTACCTTGATGACCCCATATTGAATCTCTGAGGGATCTGACTACAATATTTTTCGCTTACATAATTTTATTGTGCTTCTGCCAATCTCACTTATCCTGCTTGAGGATTACTCTTCATCTGAGAGATTTATTCAAGTTAAGTTTATATTGTAGAATGTCAAATTTGACATCAATGTTGATATGAACCTTATGTTAATTGGGCGATACGTGAAATGATTAAGATTGAAAAGATGACTAAATCACCGATACTTAGAGTTTACAGGTATGTAATTAAGGAATGGAAAATCCTGCTACCCGCCATAGGCTTTTCCTTTCTCTCAACAATATTCGCTATGATGATACCATGGTATGTTAGGGAGCTATTAAACTCTGTTATTTCCTATGATGCCAGTAAACTTCTCCCCTTATCGCTTTCCGTTATCGCTTTAACTTTTCTGGAAGGTCTTTCAGCATTCATCGTCAGATATTTCTTCGAAACCACGGCTCAGAGAACAACATATAGGCTTAGATTAGACCTTTACAATCACCTGCATGAGCTCTCATACGGTTTTTATGATAAGGTGGATATCGGCGAAATAATTGTTAGAGTGACGAATGACATGGATAACTTGAACCGCTTCATAAGCTTCGCAACCATGCCACTGCTGGGCGTGATCTTCTCGTGCTCAATAGCGCTCTACATACTTTTATCCCTAAACTTTGAGTTAACGCTGATCGCTGTATCCCTATTGCCACTTATAGCGCTAATAACCATATTATTCAACAGGAAGGTTTACCCAATACTTGAAGGCAGCTGGAGAGCAATGAGCCAATTTAACAGCGTTGTGCAAGAGTATACGTCGACTGTTAAAATCTTAAAGGCTCTCAGCATAGAGGACGTTTTCGGGAAAATCTACGGGTCTAGGCTGGATAACCTATACGACTTAAATATGAGGTTCCAGAAGTATGCCTCAATATCGTGGCCTTCAATAGGGCTTGTTTCGGCAGCTATACAGCTGGTAGTTTATTTATATGGCGGGTTTAAAGTGGTTTCAGGGAGTTTAAGCATAGGAGATATTGTAGCATTTATACTGTATCTTTCCATGCTTAATTGGCCGCTAGTTGGGTTGGGTTTCTTCGTCCTCGATTATCAGAGAGCAGCGGTTTCAGCGTCCAGAATATTTGAGGTTCTTGATAAAGAGCCTGAGGTTAAAGATCAGCCCGGAGCCATCGAGTTAAGGGAGGTTAAGGGGCATATAAGATTTGAGAACGTTACATTCGGGTATAGTCACGATAAACCCATATTGAAGGATATTAGTTTTGAGGTTAAACCCGGAGAAAAAGTCGCCATAGTCGGCCCAACTGGTTCGGGAAAGTCAACTTTGATTAAACTTATACCTAGGTTTTATGATCCGATAAGTGGACGCATACTTATAGATGGCGTAGATATAAGAAATGTTAAAGTTAAGTCTCTTAGGAAACATGTTGGGATAGTTCACCAAGACACTATGCTCTTCTCCGGGACGATAAAAGATAATATAACGTATGGTAGACCGGATGCCTCCATGAGCGAGGTGGTTGAGGCTGCTAAAGCTGCGGGAATCCACGACTTCATAATCAGTTTGCCTAAAAAGTATGAGACGAATATTGCGGAGAGAGGCGTCACGCTTTCAGGGGGTCAAAGGCAGAGAATAGCCATAGCGAGAACGCTTATAATTGATCCGAAAATATTGATTCTGGATGATCCTACATCTAACCTTGATGCTGAAACGGAAAGCATGATTATTGAGGCTTTGAAAAAACTTGTTGAAGGCAGGACCGTGATCATAGTAACCCAGAGGCTTTCAATGCTTAGGATGGCGGATAGAATAATGGTTTTAGAGGACGGTAGAATCGTTGAGGAGGGAACTCATGGAGAACTAATGAAGATCAATGGGGCGTATGCAAGGCTATATAATGCTCAGTTCGCTCATCAGGAAGAATTTGGAGGGGTAGGGGTTGGGGTGGATACTAGCAAGATACGCGAGGGAAGGAGCTGAAGGGAAGCCTAAAAGCTCCCCGCTCAAAATAATTGCGAAGCTTATGCGGCTCATAGGGCGGTATAAGGCTAGGCTGCTAATCTTCATATTCGCAGCCTCAGCCGTCCTGCTTCTGAACGTTGTGGGTCCTTATATTGGACGAAAGATTGTCGATGAGGGGATAATCGCTAGGAACCCGAATACATTAGTATTATACACATCTATTCTGGCGGCTATAGCAGTATGTAGCTGGATTCTAGGGATCATCAGGTCTTATATTATCGCATGGTTAACGCAGAAGCTCCTCTACGATTTACGTGTATCTCTTTTCAACCACTCAGTAGAGTTAGATTACGCTTTCTTCTCCTCTATGCCAGCCGGCCAAGTTATATCTAGATTCACCAGCGATGTTGAAGCGGTTGGGCAGACGGCGACCACAGGCTTCATAGACGCTGTGTTCAACACTTTAACTATTCTGGGGGCGATCGTCGCGATGCTAAGCCTGAACGTTAACCTCACTTTAGCGACGCTTTCTCTGGTGCCGCTAATAATAGTTTCAGTAATATTTCTGGCTAGGAGAAGCTATAGGGCTTACAGGGAAGTTCGATCAAAGGTTGGGGAGCTGACCTCAAATATTGAGCAGACTGTCTCCGGCATGCGGGTCTCGCAGTCTTTCTCTGATAGAGATAAAGTCGACTTGAGAAGGTTTGAAAGAGTAAGCTATGAAACTATGCGTGCGAATATTAGGGCGACACTTGTCATGGCTCTTACCCGTCCAGTTTTAAGCCTGATAAGGGCTGCAACCATCGCCATATTAGCCTTTTACGGTGGACACTTGATCATAAGGGGCGAGACGACGGTAGGGACATTAATAGCCTTCTACAGCTACGTGGAAATGTTCTTTAACCCCGTAATAACTTTAACCGTTTACTATAATATGTTGCAGTCAGCTCTGGCTGCTGCGGAAAGAATATTCGAATATCTTGAGGCTAAGCCGTCAGTTAAAGATTCAAGCGACGCCATGGACTTTGAGATTAAAAGCGGTGAAGTAATATTCGAAAACGTGAGCTTCGGGTATGGTGAGACAAAAGTCTTTGAAAACTTTAATCTAAAAGTTAATCCGAGTGAAATACTGGCTATAGTCGGACCAACAGGCGCCGGCAAAACAACCTTAGCAAACTTGATGTTAAGGTTGTATGACCCGCAGGGTGGGCGGATCCTTATAGATGGCGTGGACATAAGGGAGATTAAATTGAGTTCCCTTAGGAGGCAGATAGCTCTGGTCCCGCAGGAGCCGATACTGTTCAAAGACACCGTTAGAGAGAACATTCGCTACGGTAAGCCAGGGGCTAAAGACGAGGAGATAATTGAGGTTATACATGATCTTGGGCTTGAACCCATCATAAAAACTCTGCCCGAAGGACTTGACACTATGGTTTCCGAGGGCGGTGTGAATCTCTCAGTCGGGCAGAGACAGCTAATAAATGTTGCTAGAACTCTTCTACGAAAGCCGAAGGTAATAATACTTGATGAGGCAACTAGCAGCGTAGACCCCTACACCGAGAGCCTGCTGCAGGAGGCTTTAAAGAGGCTTCTGAGCGGTAGAACATGTATAATAATTGCGCATAGGCTCTCGACAACTTTTCTAGCCGATAGAGTCATAGTTTTGGATAAGGGTAAAATAATTGAGGAAGGAACGCATAGCGAGCTATTGAAGAAGGGGGGCTTATTTGCAAGGCTCTATGAACTCCAAATAGGCGAATTAATTAAGGCTGAAACTGTAAGCAAAATCAGATAACACCAGATGCTTTCCACTAAACTCCTCCCACTCTAAAATTATCCCTAACATATAGCATATATTCTTCCGACTGATCACCCC
>JAOAJJ010000060.1 GCA_026414245.1 Candidatus Bathyarchaeota archaeon | reverse complement strand
ACTGTAATGTAGCCGTTAGCCACCATCTCCCCCACAGTTAACTCCACAGGGCTCTCATCGCCACTAAGCCTATTTTTAGCTAAGACAACTCTTAATTTCTCATCTATAACCTCGCTTAAAAGCGGGCATCTCGCATCCTCCGGATCGAAGAAGAACTCTAAGTCAATTATCGTGAACTCCCTAAGCCTTATTGGACCCTGCCTAGGCGATATCTCGTTTCTCAGCGCGTGACCTATTTGGGCGAAACCTATCGGTAGGCGCTCCCTGACCTGCTCATAAAGGCGCTTAAATTCGACAAATATTCCTTGAGCTGCCTCCGGGCGCCCGTAGCCGACATTATCGGAATATGGACCGATACTCGTCTGGAACATTGTTAAAAAGTATTTTGGCTCAGAGAATACTCCGCCACATTCCGGACATCTAATATTATAGCGCTCGATCTCACTTTTAATCTCATGCAGCCCCATCCTATCGGTCTCCTGCGAACTCATCTTTGCAATATCCTGAAGAAGATGGTCTGCCCTAAACTTCCTCCCACATCTAGTGCACTCAACCATAGGCTCCTTAAAGTGCTCCACATGTCCAGAAGCCTTGAAAACCCGCTCCGGAGCGATTATCGGCGTCTCAACCTCATAAAAGTTTAGCCGCCTAAGAAAAATTTCCCTGAACTTGTCTTCTATTCTCCGCTTCATAACGGCGCCAAACGGCCCCCAGCAAATAAAGCCACTTACGCCACCATAAATCTCATATGACTGCCAGAAGAAGCCTCTTCTACGGGCTAGCTCGCTTATTTTCTCAAATTTATCTGCAACCTTCATCATTCATACATCCACCTTGAATCTTAAGTTACTCTTATGGGCGTTGGCATCAGCATTAAGCATCTTTTATAAGTTATTTATTAACCATATAGGTTTTTGCTCATGTAAGGCCCATCATAAACATAGCCAAAACGCATATAATACTGTTTTGTTCCAAGAGCGCTCGTAACAAGAATCTTCCTACAACCCTGCTCAAGGCTCACCCTCTCAGCCTCCTCCAATAGAGATTTACCAAAACCTTTATGTTGATAAACATCATCCCCGCGTTTCCCAACTGGAACCAGGGGCCCTAAAACCCGTAGCTCCCTTATTATCGAAGCGTTTTTCCCGGATATCTCCGGTCTATGGGCCATGCTGGATGGGATTCTAAGCCTTAAGTAGCCTATGAGAACATCGTTTACTGGATCCTCAATGGATATGAAGAATTCCTCGCCCCCAGAGGCTTCGTACCGCCTAACCAGAACCTTAATTTTGTCGGGGTCTGGTTTAACGTGATCTTTAAGCCATCTATGTCCAACCTCACGGCACCTTATACACCTGCAGCGTAAACCCTCATCCTTAAGAATTTTTATGGCGAGCTCCCGGAGATTACTACTCTTCACACCAGCCTCTATGAGGTATGCGGGTATATCCCTCTGAACACGCATAATTCTAACCCATTCCGGGATAATCTTCTTGACTTCGGCAATTAGCCTAGCAGCCTCCTCCTCTGTGTAAGGCTTATAAAAGCCTTTAACCCACCAGTCATAGATCTTCGTCCCCTTAACCACTAGACACGGGTATATCTTGAGCATATCGGGCCTAAAATCCGGGTCGGAAAAAATTCTTCTAAAGGCCTCCAGATCCCTATTAAAGTCTGAGCCTGGAAGCCCAGGCATCATGTGGTAGACTACCTTTAACCCCGCGTCCTTAAGGATTCTGGTAGCCTCTATGACGTCTTCAACAGTATGCCCCCTGTCTACTAAAGCGTATATATCGTCGTAAATGTTTTGTACGCCTATCTCAACGCGTGTCGCCCCATAAGAGAGCATTAAATCAACCTGAGGCTCTTTGCACCAGTCTGGCCGGGTCTCAATGGTTATGCCAACGTTCCTTATGCGGCTTTCTTCAGCGTTCTTCTTCGCCTCCTCAAGTGAGGTTGAACGCACCCCTGTAATAGCGTCCAAACACTCCTTAATAAAGTGTCTTTGATAGTCCTCAGGCGTAGCGGGGAAGGTTCCACCCATGATTATTAGCTCAACTTTATCGACAGAGTGCCCTATAGCCTCAAGCTGCTCAATCCTATGTTTAACCTGCTTATATGGATCGAAGTCAAATTGTAGCCCACGCATAGTTGCCGGCTCACGGCCAGTATAGCTCTGAGGGACACCGTACGATGGGCCTCCTGGACAATACGCGCACGGTTCTTTCTTGGGGCAAGGCCATGGCTTAGCCATAACGGCGATAACTGTGATCCCTGAAATCGTTCGAATAGTCTTCCTTCTCAAAATCCTAAGGAGCTTGGGTCTCTCTTCCAGCCTCAAATGTTTTATGAGTTCAGAGTTCGGTGGAAGCGTGCTTAATCCATACTTTTCAGCGACCCTAATCTTGGCTACCTGAACGTCTTTAGCCGTAGGTTTCGGTATGCTCATCAGGTATTCAATGATTTCACGATATATGGAGGAGGCCATTAGGCATAATTCATTACTAGGGTTGAGATAAAGATATCTATAAACTTCTCTCCTATCAAATGCGAAAGGTAATAGTCCTCTACGATAGGTATATTTTGAGGGAAAAGCCTTTAATATTGGCTGGCGGATGGTGGAGAATAATGTGCCTCCTAAAAGTCTACGTTAATGATTCTGGAAGCGGTGGCAGGGAAATCGCTGCTGAGAATGTTGTCCTCATCGCTGTAGATCGTGGATTTATCAGAATCCTAAATGTGGATGCTGAAGAAAAAATCTTGCCGGACATGAAGATATCGCTTATCGACGCATTAAATTCGATCGTTATTATAGAAAAGCAGTAGATCATCGGGGCTGCAAACATGTTAATCAAACATTCACATATACATATGTTGTTTTAACGGTGCTGAGCTATGAAGATCATGGTTTGCGGAAAAGGCGGGTCTGGAAAAACATCTCTAACAGTCCTTATGGCTAAGATACTCTCAAAGGAATTTAATGTCTACATAGTTGACTCCGATGAATCCAACATTCTTCTGCCAAATCTTTTAGGGGTTAGACCGCCGAAAACTCTCGTCGAGTATGTTGGCGGAAAAAGGGATGAAGAGGTGTTTGAGAGGGCGAAGCCAGAGATAATCCAAACATTATCGAGGGCTAAGGGAGGAATAAGACTGGATTTGCTGCCTGAGGAGTATGTGGCGACTTCCAGCGATGGAGTAAAGCTTGTAACTATAGGTAAGGTTAGAGAGTACGGTGAGGATTGCGCATGCCCATTCAATATATTAGCGAAAATATTGCTTGGAAACCTTCTCCTAAAAGAGGATGAAGTCGTCTTAGTAGATACTGACGCTGGAATCGAGCACGTGGGTAGAAGGCTTGAAGAGGTTTCCGATGGATTAATAGTCATCATCGACCCTACAGCTGAATCCATGGAGCTTGCTTTGATGCTGAAGAAGGTGGCTCAATCCCTAAAGAAGAAGTTCTGGGTTATAGCTAACAAGGTCACAGAGGATATTAGGGAGCTGCTCATGGAGAAAGCCGCTGAAATAAATTTAGAGATTGATGGCGTGGTGAGATTCGACAGAGAGCTCTACTTTTCATGCCTCAAAAAAGAAGAATTAAGATCAAACATAGCCATTTTAGACCTAAAGGAAATCTTAGAGAAGACTATTCTAGCGGAACTGGTGGGGAAACTAGCCGGAAGGAAAAGCTTTCCTTAAGATTTACATCCTCTAATTCTGGCGGGTAATCGAATCTTTAACGTAAAATATGCTAGCATAATTTAGACAATTAAATAAAAGTGCTTCTAACGCTGAAAACTCGGCTCACTAAATTAACCCTTCTCTTTGAGCTTATGGCTTGAAGTAGTTTAATTGCCTCCGCCGGCTTACTGAAGGATTCTGTTTTTCCATCAGTTCTTTTCCTCACAACCTTAATACAGTCGTCAACTATGCAGCTTAAGACGCATGCAGCGCAGTAGACGCATAGCTCTTCAACCAGGTTTACTCTGCCATAGCTCCAGTATAGGGCGTTGGTTGGGCAGGCTTTAATGCAAAGCTTACATTCTATCCCCTGACATATTTTACTGTCAATTTTCACGCTTCCCTCAATAAAGTATTCTTTTACACCCATAGCCCTCAAAAGCTCTTCTCTACCCGCCCTTCTCCTTCTAGAATCCTCGGAAAGCATATGGAATATGTCGATGCTCATGGGTATGCCGCCTTAAAGCGCTTCGGCTCGGGTTTAAGGCTAATATCCGGCTTTAAACATTATATCCATGACGGAGCGGTATGCCGATGAATCCCTTGGAATCTCTAGAAGAGATTTTCCGGAGAGAATAAAACGCTCAACGTTTTCGTCAGACTGTATTTTACCTATAAATTTGAGGTTCAGTCTCCTCTCAACTTCCACGCCTAGATTTTCAGGAAACCTATATCCGCCGACAACATAGAAGTTATCGAATTTTATGTTAACCTCTCTAGCTATTCTATACGCTCTGGCAACATGATCAAGGGATTTTTTAGATGGATCTATTAGGTCGAATATATCGTTAACATGAGAAGTTATTCGCCTGTTTAAATGCTCCAGCCCAGCCGGCGTATCGATAATCACATACCTATAGTTTCTCGTTATCTTTCCTAAAGCGCCCTTCAAAGCCTCATTCGGCAGACAGTAGCAGCCTTCAACCCACTTAGGTCCTATAGATATGAGGTCAAAGAATTCGCCCTCATAGAGACCTTTCTCCCAAATCTTGCTCTCTATTCTCTCTGAAGGGGGCACGCCGACAGTTGTGCCACCGCCCTCGAGAAAGGTTTCAACGATAAGTTCTGAGATAGTCTTTCTACCCTCGCTCTCGAAGTCGACGCCTAATACGTCGGCTAAGCTCTGATCTGGATCAGCATCTATTAAAAGTATCGGTGTTTTATTAGACTCAATAAAGTATTTTGCCATCAGAGCCACAAAGCTTGTTTTCCCGGTTCCCCCTCTACCCATTGAAACTATAATCTTCAAAAGGCTTCTCTTCCTAAAAATTTAAGGTGGAGATTTAGGTTCTCCATGAATTTTAAGGATTTCGCCGTAATAGAGGATGTGGGCGTCTCTTTTGGGATAAATTGTTTCAACCATATTTCCGGGCAGCATTTGAAGGTTAACCACATCCTTATACAGGACTTTACACTCGTAGACTATGGGGCAACCTTCCACAACTGGAGCTTTAACGAAGTCGCCTCGCCTCCATTTTAAACCAGTCTTCTCGAACTTATCAGCATCTCTGCCGGATATTGTCCCACAGATTCTACACGCTTCACTCATTTCCTTACTGGGAACGTTAACCGTGAATTCGCCGCTCTCCTCCATAAGCTTATACGTGTATCTGCTGATTCTAACAGCAACCATAAATATTGGCTTATACCAAATAACCCCCACCAGACCCCACCCTATCGTCATAAGGTTTGGTTTCCCATCATACCCGACTGAGCCGAGCAGTAAGCCTATATCCGTCATGGTTAAGTAAGTTATAGGCATATATCTAACAAGATCGTTTACAGCGCTCATATCCCCCCACCTCTACTCTTTGGGCGGCCACCTCTCTTTAAGGAACGCGGGTATACCTGATGAATCCTTTGGGCCGACTAACACTCGCCAGCCGCTCAGCTCCTCTATCTCCCCGCTCAGCCTCGCCGCTAGTCCCGGGATTATTAGATATCTGTGTTTAACCTTATCTTCCACACCTGACTTCTTTATCGCATCTGCAACCGTCTGCGCTGTTAGTATTCTTCCCGCAACCGAGCTCTCAACGCTTATGCCGCCAGTATCGACAACTATAAGGTAGCAGTCTATGTTAGCGGATTTTATGTCCGACTCAACTGTAAAGTATGTTAATGCGTAATTTGTTGTAAACATTACAGGTGAATTCTCATTTGGGCTGCCGAACACCTTCAGCCCGGACTCCACTGAGACAGGTTTTCTTGGATCCGTGTAAATGTTGAACCTTAGGATCGTGTTCGGCAGGAGGACCCAGCCTTCCAAGCTATGCATTATTAATAGATCTGCATATCTAGCTATGAGCATAGCCGCTAAGACTGCTTCCTTCCACTGTAGAACCTCTTTAGGAGCATTCTTCTTAAGCCACACGGTCATCGGCACACCTATAAGCGGGAAACCCATAAGCCTTTCACCACCTTTACAAGCATTCCTCCTAATCATCGTGAAGCTGGTGATGGTTTCAGATAACCCGTCCTCTGGGAAAGTTCCCGGGCCTAGAAGCAGGTCTTCAACACCATATTCTAAGAGGGTTTTAACCAGCGAGCTTAAGAGGTTTAAGTCGCCTTGACCGAAGACCGCTAGCGGACAATTATACATGAGCGCTAGCTCAGCCATTTGCCTCCAATTATTCTTGGTTGCAGCATATATTAGCGGCCTGCGCCCATAGACCGCTTCTAGAGCAGATTTCATGACGTCTGGGTTAAACGTGCATAATATTAGCGGCAGACTGGTTGCCTCGGCAACTTTCTCAACAGCGGACTTAAATTTAGATGGATCATTTGATGTTGATCTAACCGCTATCATATCCAGCCTTAAAGTCCGCCCAATATAGTTATATATGAAGCCTTCAACCCTTTTCACGCGTTCTGTTAGCTCGCTCTCAGGCATCTCATCGGTAACATCGATTGCTATAGGCGTAGGATTATAGTATGTGAACTCATGCCTATACATTACAAGCTTACCGCCGACTTTAACGGAGTTCTCCCCAACACCGATGGTAACCTCCTTAACGGCGGGGGCTAGAATCTCCTTAAGCCTAGCATACCCGCTCCTATACTGCTCTTCCT
>JAOAJJ010000059.1 GCA_026414245.1 Candidatus Bathyarchaeota archaeon | reverse complement strand
ACCTATCTCGGAGTCGGGGCCGCCATAAGGCCCATACCAATACTGCTTAGTCTTCAAGTCCCAGTGGTATTTCCATGTTCCTCCGCGGACACTGTCTCCTATGGGTAGGTAGCCGTAAATCCTATACATGTCTATGGCTGCTGGGCATAGATTTAGATCCCATGGGCTTGTTGTATGCTCCCTCCGTATAGCCCAATACTCCTCGAAGTCCTCCCTAATCCAGTCGTCTAAATACCTGTATCCGTCCTCACCCTTATACTTAAACTTAGTTAACCATATGACATGGTTCAACCCCATCATATCGATCTCAACCTCTCTCAGATCTACAAGATTAGCTGCCTCCCTGTAGCCTTCAAACCTATAGGCCGCATAGTATGGGGTTACGTTTCTATTCATCTTCTCTCTAGCTAAGCGCATAGCTAAAACATCTATGGCCGCTGTATAGCCTAGGAAACCATGACATATTCCGGCGACTTTAACTTTCGTCTTCCTGCCGACAGCTGTTGTGAGTTCGAGGACAGGGTTTGAGACTATGAAGAACCATGCGTTCGGAGCGTGCTCCTCAATATCTCTAGCTATGCTTAAATGAAGCTTAAACAGGTAGTAGCCCCATATCGTATGGTAATCCCCAACATAATTCCATTCTACGCTGTTAATTCCCCTATAGTATCCATGCTCCTCTGATATATCCCTCATTTTCTCATAGTATAAGTAGCCTTTAGGTAGAGCTGCCGATATGACGAAGTCAGCGTTCCTTATCGCTTCCACCCTATCCTTAGTCGCATAAACTCTCACCGGTATCTTCAACTCCTCAACATATCTCTTAGCGAAAGCCGATATTATGCTGAGCCTATAGTCATCTATATCCATAAGCCATATCTCAGAGCCACGTAAATCTTCATTAATAAATATGTCAACAAGGATTCTACTAGTCCATCTGGCGCTGCCAGCGCCTATAAAAGCAATCTTAGGTCCCTTAAACATCTTCTCAACCCCGAAAAATTAGAGTGCTTATAGAAAACTTAAGCCTTTAAGTTAGAGAAAAACTGCTCCGCAGTCCTTCAGCATTCCAGAAGAAGGATGGGAAAACCTCACCTTAATGTTAAAAGCATATACGCTGTTATGATTTAAGATCTGAGAGAACTATTTGCAGCTCCTCAAGTATATCTGTCAGCCTCTCCGTGTCGAAGAACTTTCTTCCAGTAATCTCGTTTGCCGCAGCCATATACATGTGGCTTATCAAGGTTTTAAGTTTAAGCTCCAGCTTAGGCGGAGCCGTCTTCACCAAGGTCTTCCAATTCTCTACGCCCAGCTCCCTCGACTTCTTCTTCGCCTCCTCGACTTCTTTAGCCCACTCGGTTCGCCTATAATATATTCTGGCAACCTCTTTACTGACATGAATCCCCCTATAAGTGAACCTGCACTCATCTAGTGTTCCGGCAACGTCGACTACCATTAGCCGCCTCTCAGGATCGAAAGCCAGCTCTATCTTACCGTCCTCATTCACTAGGTCAGCCCTCTTCGCCACCTCGGTTATAATCTCATTAACCTTTAGGAGAACATCTTTAATCTCCTCAACCTCCTGCTCAGTCAGCCCCGCAATCCTTCGGGCTTCCTCCCAACTAATGTATCTGTCGCCCTCCTCAAGCTTTGTGCTAACGTCGAAAATAGGCTTGGAGAGGCGTTCACCAGGCTTAGGCATGCGTTCTAACCCTAAATCTTTCAGGGTTATGAGGCCCTGCTCAAGCCTCTTGAAAACAGATGAGCCTTCAGGTAAACCGTTCCTATAAATTATTTCTAAGGGCAGCAGGTAGTTTCTTAGTTTAGGCGTGTAAATGCTGTAATCATACTTAAGCCTGCCATTCTCCACGTAAGCCCTAGGCTTATACACGTTCACCAGGTTGATCTCCATAATGTTTGTCGGCTCCTCTAACTCATCGAAATGGACAACTTGACCTTTACTATTCACGAGTCCGCGGTAATGGGTTTTAATGCCCTTCTCTTCAAACCTCTCGAAGCAGTAGGCTCCCATGAGGCATAGGGATGCGCCTTTCCCCTCTATGTGGTCAGGCATCTCGCCCCAATCGAAAACCGAATAGCGATCTGAGAAGTGGAATCTGCCTACACCCATAGCTTCAGCGGTGGGCTTCTTAATCACTTCCAGATCCTTCACGCTTCCCATAAGCTCTCCCCACTTAAATTCCAAATAATTCTTCCCAGATTTAAAGGTTATCGCTTACAGCCTCGGGACGAAAATTATTTTATAAGCTCGTTATATTAATATTAAGCGGAATCATGTATCTGCCATGTGAATCTATTGGGCGCCATCTCACCCCGATTTTTAGGGCTTACTTAGCCAAGGAGCTTATTGAAAAGCACGGTTTCACGCAGGTTGAAGCGGCGAAGAAGCTTGGGATAACGCAAGCAGCTGTAAGTCAATATCTACGCTTAAAACGTGGAGTTAAGGGTTTAGAAGAATTTAAGGATTTTCTACCATTAATAGAGTCAGCTACAAGTGAAGTGGCTGGCGAGATAGTTTCAGGAAAAATTGATTCAGGTAAGGTGGCGTTGAAATTATGCGAGATATGCTTATCTATAAGGAGAAAGAGCTTAGAGCATAAATAATGAGTCAAGCATCCTTATCTTAAAAACTGGTGGTGAAACGCATGGTGTACAGGATTAGAAGCGTTGAGGAGGAAGACATAACCCGAATAATAGTTAGGAAGGCTATGGAAGATTGGCTGAATATCGCTGAAACAGACGTAGTGGTTATCGGCGCCGGGCCAGCTGGACTTACAGCGGCGATTTACACGGCTAAGGCGGGGCTAAAAACAGTGTTATTCGAGAGGCGGCTATCCTTCGGCGGAGGCATGGGCGGCGGAGGAATGCAGTTTCACAAGATCGTTGTGGAGACTCCTGCAGACGCTGTTCTGAGAGAGATTGGTTGCAGGATGGAAGAGCTGGAGAGCGGAATATTCGTCGTTGATGCCGCTGAAATGATAGCTAAATTAGCGTCTAAAGCCATAGATGCTGGAGCAAAGATAATTTTAGGCGTAACTGTTGAAGACGTGATATATAGGGGCGACCCCCCCAGGGTAGCCGGCGCAGTTATTCAATGGTCATCGGTAGTTATGGCTGGGCTCCATGTTGATCCTCTGGGGGTCAAGGCTAAAGCCCTTATAGACTGCACTGGGCATGATGCTGAAGTCCTCTCAATTGTCTCAAAAAAGATACCGGAGCTAAAAATTTCTGTTGTGGGCGAAAAGTCTATGTGGGCTCCTCAAGCCGAAAAGTTGATTGTTGAGGGAACTAGGGAGGTCTGCCCCGGTCTCTTTGCCGCCGGTATGGCTGTTGCAGCGATAGATCAGGCTCCGCGGATGGGTCCGATATTTGGGGGTATGCTGCTCAGCGGGGCTAAGGTGGCGCAGCTCGTAGCAAATAAGATTTTGGGAGAGAAGGCGCCGAAGGTGATACCGGTCAACTTTTAGCGCCTCCATTTCTTAGGAGCCCGTATAAATAGATTATTCTTTTTTCGATTATTCTTTTTTCTGCAGCCACTCCAATATCTGCTTATCCAAGGGTTTTGTTTTCCGCCTCCTCTTCCCAGGTCTAAACAGGTTTTCTCCCACCGTTTTATAGGCTTTTTCGGCGAGCTTATCGGTCTCCCCATCCTTAAACTCACGCCAATCTGGGTTATGTTTAAACTTTTGCGGGTCAATCCACTCAGGGGTGAATTTTTCAAGGTCTTCCGCCCTCATACACACGCATATGGCATCCAGCTCCCGGTGTAAGCTTAATGGACAGGTGAAAACTCTCGTAAGATCCATTTTATTCTCCACGATCACTTTTCCGTTACATAATGCTCCTGCGAAATCTAATGGGATCTTGGATTTAATGTATTCAACTATGGCGTATGCCAGGGCTAGGGGATTATATTTATCGATCAGATTTCCCGATATGCTTCTCTCGTTTATGTGAATGTGGCATCCGTTTCCAGACCATTTAATATAAATCGACCTTTTAATCCCCCATTCGCCTAGGAAGCGCAGTATCTCTCGGGCAACCTGAATTGTTTTCCTCCAATTCGATATATCGCTGTCTATGTCCCACGTAGGCGTAGAGTAAGCGATATTCGCTTGATCATATAGGTCTTCGACTCGATTTAGCCTCCTATAAACGTTAGCTGTTGCGTAAATCGACCTTAACATGCAATCATTTATTCTGTCCAGATCCGCCAGACTCTCTATTTTAATGGGTTTATGTCTATCGGCGTATCTCCTGAAGATCAGTTTACCGCCCGAAGATAAGAGGTGGAGGGCAACCCATCTCCCCCTGCAGAAATCTAAAATTTCTCTTTGAACTTCTGGGCGAGAGTAATGTTCACGTAGCGTTTTCAAGGTATCTCGGCTTCCCTTCTCTCAGACGTCCTCTGAATACGCTCCATAACATGTCTGGGCAGAGATATGTCTTCTCTACGCATTTCAATCGGCTTAACTATTGTCAGCCCTTTCCCCGGCTGAATCGCAATCTCATACATTTGTAGGCTGTGGTTTGTCTGCCGCATCTTCTCGATGAGAATATAGCGCTTTAGAACGCCGTTTCTAACGGCTCTGCGGAACCTTATTATCCCGTCAGCTATGTGCTCGACACCCCAGCCGAAAGCCTCAGAGGTCGTTATAGCGTACTGAGAAGTCGCCATAACAGTGAAGTCCCACTTAAACAAAACCTTCTTCACAAAGTAGGAGTATCTTCTAGCCATAGCCGGCTTATCAAGCCAAAAAGCCGATAGAGAATCTATCACCAAACGGGCTCTACCGTAACCCAAAAACTTCTTCGCCTCAATAACCTTGTTTACGAGCTCCTCGATATCTAGGCTTTGGAGAGACCACTCGTCTTTAGCACCCATCAAGGCGTCAATGATCACCATCCTCTTTTCAGATATGCCTTTAAAGAAGTCGAAGCTGAACTGCGCCGCTTGCGTAGCTATGGATTCACGGCTCTCTTCAGTCGTCACATATATGCATTTGTCCCCTTCACTTATCCCCTGAGCGATGAAATGTATGCAGAGAATCGTCTTCCCAGTGCCCGGCTCACCCGTTATCGCCACGGTGAAGCCCTTAGGTATTCCACCCTCAAGCATAGCATCCAATTCACGTATACCTGTCGACAGGCGCTCAAGAGTCATCCAGCATCATCTTCCCATCCCGCTTCTACTTTAACCTAAATCGCTTAAAGGATGTAAAAACCCCTTTTAAGCCAATAATTATTAAAATATAACGTTGCCCCTCTTTTAAGGCATCTTCTCGTTTTATTGGTAAACGTTCGGTCTCATATTTAAGTATACTAGCGGGCCTTTCTCCCTCGGTAGGCGGGAGATTCTGGCGCTTATGGCGTTATAGATTCTTAAGGGGTCTACTGCTATAACATCTATGTCTTTATCGGGTTTTCGTATGCGTTTAGATATCTCCTCAACTATTAGGTTTTCAGCTATAAATTCAACCATGCAGATCTCGCCATGATTTATGAGTTTTCTAATAGCCATATTCTTTAGATCCGATTTATAGTCCATGTGCTGATACACTTTTCTAGCCGCTCTAATACTCTCCATATAGTCTTTCGGCATTTCAAACTTCGTAGATAGGACTCTAACCCGCTCCCGCCATTTCCTAAGCCAGATACCAGCCCAAAAGTTTATTGAGGCTCTCAAATCTATCGGTTTTATCCTAAGGTGCTCCTCAATCTTCCTATAGACTGTTCGAGTGTCCTCAGTGTTTAGCTTCACCTTCAGCCAGATCTCTAGATCCTTTGAGGCGTAGACAACCATTTGATAGTCGAGCGTATATGGCTTAAACTGCGGGATATAATTCCCAAATTCCTCAGCGAGCAGGGAGAAAAGCCTGTTGCGGAAATTCATAGCACTCATTAGGCGCACTCACACTTCTTTAATATTTGAAAAAAGAGGAATTTAAAAGTTGCTGATAAAACGTAAATACTTGTCTATCCATAAAATCCATCCCTAGATTTAACGGAGATCTGGCGGCAAATCCTCCAATCTTGGAAGTCCATCCCTAGCTCCCATCTTCGTCAAGCATCTTGAAGCGACAAAATTTCCGAGGACACCACAATCTTTAAGACTCTTTCCCCTGAGCATCCCGTATATAAAGCCGGCGCAGAAAGCGTCTCCAGCGCCAGTGGTATCAACCACCTCAACCCTAAATGGGTCAATTAAATGCTCTTCACAGCCATCTGTAACATAGCAGCCCCTCTCACCAAGCTTAACCGCAACGATCTTCACACCCTCCTTAAGCAGGACATGGGCACCCTCATAATGATCTTTCCCAGTCAAAAGGCGTAGTTCACCCTCACTCGGCAGGAAAGCGTAGGTTCTCTTTATTAAAGGTTTTAAAGCGTTTAAACCTTTATGGGCGTAGATGACCCCGGGGTCGAAGGTAACTTTAACGTTTGGGATGCTTTCAACAAGCTTTTTCTGGGCGTTGAAGGGCAGCTCCCCTGCGAAGGAGGTTAAATGTAGAATTTTCGTATCTCTGGCATAATCTAGTCTAATTTCCTCGTAACTTAACATATTGTTGACGCCTGGATCCAAGTATAAAGCTCTGTTTCCCCTCTGATCCACGAAACCTATAACTGATCCGCTTCTACCAGTCTTAGAGATAATTATTCCACCGGTATCTACGCCCTCACTCAAGAAATCCTTTAAGAGTAGTTCACCCTCCCTATCCTCAGCAACTTTACCAATATAACCCCTGTCTCTTATACA
>JAOAJJ010000058.1 GCA_026414245.1 Candidatus Bathyarchaeota archaeon | reverse complement strand
ATACTAAGAGATCAACATGAATATATAATAGTTCTTTCAAAAGGCAGCTTTAAAAGAGAGAGAAAAAGCGGCAAGGAAGATACTATAACACCAGAAGAATTTCTTGAGTTCACCAGGAGCGTATGGAGATTTCCACCAGAACCCGCCACAAGGGTTGGGCATCCAGCTCCTTTTCCAGAGGAACTACCCTACAGATGCATTCAACTATACACATTCAAAGGAGACGTCGTTCTTGACCCATTTATAGGATCCGGAACAACCGCTGTGGCAGCCGCGAAACTCGGCAGACATTTCATAGGTATAGATATCATTGAAGAATATGTGAGAGCCGCGGAAGCCCGAGTTAAATATATCTTCTTTCCTCCTCATCGATCATGATTGAAATGTCCCAGCCTCTTTCAGTTGAGGGGGCACGTACTTTTAACCCAAACTCCTTCTCAAAGAAGAGCCTTAAAAAATTCTCTCTTCTTTTTCCAACATCTGGCGCGCTTCCTTCAACGTAAAGAATTTCCCAAGCACCGCCCAAAATCTTTAAAGCTTGAGGTTTTTCCCTCAATAATTTGATGATTGGATCCATAATTTGAAATATTAGTCTGAAGAGTAAAATTTTTCCTCGAGCAGAAGCATTAACTTATGAAAAAGTAGGATATTTTTCACATTTTCAAGTTTCACAGACAATTCAGAAAATCTGAACCTTTCAGATGCAGTCTTTTTATAGGCTAAAATGCCTAACTTTGAAATGTTGGGAGGTGGAATTTCCCATGCCTAAGCCTGGTATGGTTGGTTTAACCCTTAAGCGGGAGGTTTATGTGCTGCTGAAGGCTAGGGCGCGGGAAGCAGGCATGGGCGTAAACCAATACCTCGAAACCCTACTAATAAGCCAGACGGGACGGTCCCTTCAAGCCCCATTTTAAAAAAGCAGCAATTTTCTTGGTGCGGGGGGTGGGATTTGAACCCACGAACCCCTATGGGACAGCCGCCTCAGGGCTGCGCCTTTGGCCAGGCTTGGCAACCCCCGCCTCTAAAAATTATAAGATTTAATTTTTCAGTTAAATCTTTATCGGTCTATTCATACAATTCATGTCTGCTCCTTTAGAATAAAAATCCCGATTAATTTTGAGTGCATCAAAGATAAATTAAGTCCGGGTTTAATTTCATATGATATTTAAGTCATATTTTACTACAATAAAAGATATATTAATGTACAAAGAAGAAACATCGCTAAGTAGAACTTATAGATGATGAGTATATGTTAATTATTTTTTGGCTCTTATAATTTAAAAGATTTCTTATTCCACAATAAAATATAAGAATGTTATGAATCCAATCCAAGGTAAAGTGAGAAGAGGGCGCTAGCTGACATCCCTTTTACTCCTCTATTAAACCCATATTTAGTTTTTCAGTTAATTTTTCCTAGAAAGGACCTGGGGCTGGAAATGAAAATTTCCATCGTAAACCTGCCTTAGCACATGTATACGGAAGGGTGAAACTAAGTTTCAAAGTTTTGCGCTTTCATTTCCAGCTCCAGTTATCTGCTTAAGGAAGGAGATTTAAACACCTTTGATCAACGTGCTAGGATACTTTTAAATCTTTAGCGCTTATTTAATTTGAAGATTGTGGCGATGGGGTATGTCCGTAGCGATGATGCTTAAGGAAGGAGATTTAAACACCTTTGATCAACGTGGAAGGTTCACCCTCACTGTCGCTGGATGCGGTAGGATGGGGTTGCCAACAGCATGTCTCTTTGCGGACGCCGGGTTTAAGGTTATATGCTTCGATATTAATCCGCAGATTATTAGCCGAATTAATAAGGGGGTCAGCCCCTTCTTCGAGCCCGAATTAAACAAGATTATGAATAGAAACTTAAGCGAGAATCGCCTGGTAGCCACAAGCGATGTTAAAGCAGCGTTCTCTAAAGGCGACATAATAATTATCGCTGTTGATACTCCTATAGATGAAAAGAAGAGACCTAACTACATGAATCTTGAGAATGTTTGTAGAGACATAGGGTTAAACTTCATGAAGGGCTCCATGGTTATCCTGGAGAGCACGGTTGGTCCTGGCGTAACAGAAGAAGTCGTTAAGAAGACTTTAGAAGCATCCTCCGGGTTAAAGGCTGGGAGAGATTTCGGTTTAGCTTTTAGCCCTATACGAGCCAGTGTTGGAAGAGTGATTTATGACATAGTTAATTATCCCAGGGTTTTAGCCGCCCTAGATGGGCAGAGCCTAATGGCTGCGAGGGCTATCCTTAAAACGATCGTTAAGGGAGGAATAGTTGAGGTTAGCAGTATTAAGGCTGCTGAAACAGTTAAACTCTTTGAGAATATTTATCGGGACGTTAACTTAGCGCTCGCCAATGAGCTTGCAAAATTCTGTGAGAAGGCCGGAATAGATTATATTGAGGTGCAAGCCGCCGCCAACACGCAACCATATTGTCATCTGCTTAAACCGGGGATAATTAGTGGGCATATACCTAAAGACCCTTACCTACTAATATATGAGGCTGAAAACCTAGGTGTTAAACTTCAAATTCCAATTTTAGCCAGGAGAATAAACGATGAGACCGTTAAGAGGGCGTATGGTCTCATCAAGGATGCTTTTAAAGCAATGGAGAAAACCCTTAAAAGATCTAAGGTTACAGTGCTCGGCATATCTTATAAACCTAATGTTAAAGAAATTAAAGGGTCGATGGTGATAAATCTAGTTAAGATGATGCAGGAAAAGAATATTAAGGTTAATGTTTTCGACCCCTTCTACTCCCCTGAAGAGCTGAAGGATATGGGGTTGCCAGCTGAAAAGAATCTGGCGAAGACCTTGGAGCACGCCGACTGCCTAGTGATAGCTGTCGGACACGATAGGTTCAAGCGTTTAAACCTAAATAAAATAGGTATGTTGATGAGGAAGCCTGCAGCTATCATAGATCTAGCCCATGTAGTTAATCCATCCAAGGCTGAAAAGGAAGGCTTCATATACCGCGGTCTGGGAAGAGGGGTCTGGACAAAATGACCCTGAAAATCTAATTTTAATCGAGTTTGTATCTGGCAGCGTATTATTCTATTATTCTCTAAAACCATGCCGTAATAATTTTCCATAGCTCCAGACTCCAGTCTCCATGTAATCGATGGCGCAGATCAAAAGATTTATCTCATAATTACCTCGTGATATTTTTGAGTGGAGATCACCATTAAAATGGAGAGAAACCGTAGAGAACCGGTCAGAATTCTTGAAGAGTTGGCTGAAGAGACCGCTAGAAGAGGAGATTATGAAGGGGCTGCACGATTATTTAGGCATATTTCGGTGCATTTTGGTGTAAGCGGCGACAGATTCAATCAGAGAAGATTTGCTGTAAAAGCTGGAGAATATTACGTTCAATCAGCTGAAAGACTCGGTGACTGTGTAAAGGCGATAGCGCTATATCTTAAAGCTATAGAGTCTTTTACTGAATGCGGAGAAAACGAGAAGGCTAATCTTTGCGGTTTAAAAATGTGGGAGCGATTCACCTCCATCAGAGATAGCGAGATTGAGATAAACAGCGAAAACATAAATATATTCAGGGCTGCAGGCGATTATTTCGTCGATAATGGCGACTTTAAGAAAGCGAACATTATTTACTTAAATGCGGCTGAAAGAGCCCTTAAGAGCGGAAGGCTTATTCTCGCTGGAAGATTATATAGGAGCGCCGGCGACTGCGACCTTAAATCCGGAAGGCTTGAAGAGGCTGCGGCTCTATACATTAAAGCCGCCGGTTTATATTTCTCATGCCAAGAATATTTTGAAGCCGCGTGGAGCTACTGTGAAGCTGGCTTCCTACTAATATGTTTAGGGCGTTTTAAAGAAGCTTCAAGTGTTTCAGATATGGCTGAAGAATCATGTAATAGAGATCGGGTGGAATTTTTCTTGAAAGATTTGATCCATATATGTAAGCTTCTTAGTCGAGGCCTCGTAAAAGAGGCTAGGGATAAGTGGGATAAAGTTAAGATAAAGGTCAGAAGAGAGTATGCTCAACTTATCGAATCCTCATTTCAGTCCGCTGAAATTAGACAGTAACTCTTCTCCTCTCCGCTCAAGATACCTACGCCTACTGAGAAATATGAATATAGCTGCACATATTATAGTCACAATAATAGCAAGAACAGTGAGCAGTACTGCGTGCTCTCCAGCACCAAGAATTATCGGTATTGGGCCTATGAGGAGAAATAGGCTGATAGAATTTTTTAAACCATAGAATAATGTGACCAAAAAAATGATGATGAACCCAACAAATATCAGTAGGAAGCCTAGAAAAAATATTTTTATAGGTAGAGTTTCAAACACCACCCCTTCTTTAACCCTATTGGGTGAGCTGGAAAGCTTTTCAATTTCTCTAGAGCATCCGAGACAGATTAAATTGGAGGGTTCAACGCACCGCTCACATATTTTTCGGCCGCACTCCTGACAGACATATTTAGCCTGTCTTTCGCCGCATACCTCGCATATTTTTGCGCCCATACTCCTTCACCCTGTCAGCAGGCTTAAAGCTATTATAAATACCAGCGCTAAAAGCATAAGTATGATTGATAGGACAATGAGAACCTTAACTTTCTCCCTATCTGTTCCAAACACTATCGGTATCGGGCCTATCATGATTAAGCCGCTCCACCCTGAGCTGCGAGCCTTATATCTTCTCAGCCCCCTGAAAAACATTATTAGAGCTGCTGCGAAGGATAGTATAAACCCTAAAATGATTAAAGCGAAGCCGGCGACAAATAAGATACTGGTTTCGCCCATAGCCCTTTAACCTGCTGAGCAATAATATTAATAATCTTCAGGCAAATAAGCTTTTATGAAACAGTTTATTTATGTTTAGAGATCACTTATCTTTAACCTATGGTTGGCTGCTGAGATGCTGCTTGAAGATATAATTGCCAAGATACTTTCAGTAAGACCTGAATTGACAAGGGAAGAGATTTTAAATAGGATCAGGGAGAAGGAGAGGAGCGCTAAAGGATTTTTAACGCCGGAGAGCGCCGCTTTATCGTTAGCCGCCGATCTAGGCATAAGTTTCAAAGTGGATTTAAGGCGTGATCTGAAAATTAAAGACCTAGTTTCCGGTTTAAACGACGTAACGGTAAGCGGGCGAGTGATCTACGTTGACTCGTTAAGAAGTTTTCTTTCTCATGAGGGCCGAGAAGGATTTAAGAGGGTTATCTCTCTAGCCGACGACACAGGTCTCATTAAGGCTACTTTGTGGAACGAAAAAGCATTTCTCATAGATGCCGACGTAATAGACGAAATAGTGAGATTGTCTCATGTGTCGGTTAGGCGTGAAAGTCACGGAAAAATGGCGCTAAACGCCGGACCAAAAAGCATAATAGAAATCAATCCAAAAGACTTAGATGAGAAAAGTTATCCACCCCTAACGAGCTTTACCAAAAAAATCGGTGAGTTATCTAGCCAAAATAAGCAGGTTAACATTGTCGGTATCGTTAAGCGTGTTCATCCTCCATCTATCTTTAAACGCCAAGATGGTGAGGGAAAAGTTAGACTTGTGGAGATCAGCGATGAGAGCGGTAGAGTCTTGGTGGTTCTCTGGGATGAAAACGCTGACGCCATCTCAGAAGAGCATGTGGAGCGTTATGTTATGCTACTAGAAGTGAGGGTTAAGGAGCGCTTCGATGGCGGGATAGAAATTCACTCGGGAAAACAGACAAAGGTTCTCTTATTGAGAAGAAAACCGTCTGGCTTTAAATAACTAATTAATTGGGCGGAAAAGCCATAATACATCTGAAAAGAAAAAATAAAGATAAAAGGTTTTTACTGGTTTACTCTTTCTTCACCAGCGAGATCTCTATTGTTGAAACGTTTGTCTTCGGTCGGTCTGGGCTCGTCATCTCTTGGGTGCCTATCTCGATCTTCTCGATAACTATGTCTTTAAGGAAGGCGCGGCGCAATAGTTCAACAACATCAACAGCTCTGCTTATGGCTCTTCCTCTAGCTTTAACGACAACCCTTTTGGCACCTGAATTGAACGCCGTTAGACATGCTACCACATAGTTCATCACTTGCTTCTTCCCGATCATTACTTGACTTTCTTCAGCCATAGAGTATCTCTTCTCCTCGCTGCTATTTTCTTGCTTATTTCACCTCTATTTTAAGCGTAACTACGATATAATATTTTTCCTTACAGTATTATGAGTAGAAGCCCGAATAAAATAAAGATAAACGAGTATTTTCTAGCTCTTCTTAAAACTTTATCGGTGAGCTCGCTGAGCTGATTTATCTGAAGGTCACCAATAACTTTAACCTTTGGAATAACCACTTTATGCCACGCTACTTCGGAAAACTCCATATTGTTCAGCGCCTCGATAACGGAACACCTAACATACTCAATCACCTTCTCATGATCTATTACTTCTCCCACCGGATGATAACCCCTCTCATTTAACACAACGGCATTAACTACATGCGTGTCAGTTGTGAACACCTCCCCTCCACTTATACCCAAATCCTTCAGATTTAAGAGAATCTTCTCCCTTAAGCCTGACACCATGTTGTTTCCATCTATCGTAACGTACGCTATCTTCTGGCCGCCGACCGCAACAACTATTGCCGTTATACCCCCCGGCCCAATCCCATCTTTTACGCTTAAATCCTTCGGGCTAACTTTTCCAGCACCGACCATTAGGGCATCTGGAATATATGGAAGGCTTTTCGCTTTATTCAGGGCAGATGCTACGGCTTCACTAAACGTTTCTACGGCCCTCTCAACATTAAAAGGTCCGTTGAGACTGTTATGGGAGTCTACGGCTATCGCCCAAGAAAAACCATTTTCCACGGCCTTCTGAATTATAACGTTATTTAATTCAGCTGGTAGATCCTCCATTGTCTCAGGAGATAGCGTTAAAGTTAAAAAAGCACATTCGTTGAATACTTGGCAGCCAACTTTCGCCCCATTCCTCTCAAAATTAAAGAAGATAGTTGCGTTGGTGGAGAAGACATGCGGCTCCCTGATAGCCTTGAGCAATCTTTCAAGAACCTTTTTGTTCTCTCTCTGAGAGACTAAGTCGAGCGAGTGCCCCGATATACCATGCGGGACAGAGACCACACATCTACATTC
>JAOAJJ010000057.1 GCA_026414245.1 Candidatus Bathyarchaeota archaeon | reverse complement strand
CATATATCATGGTTTTCTCGGTGGTGATGGCGCTATCCTTAGCTGGCATGATCGTGGCATCAGCCCTAAAACCACCGAAGAAAAGTAAAGCCACATAAAAAGTTGAACGATCAAACTCATAACCCAAATTCTTCAAATCCTAATCGTGTTTTCAGGTATTTCTAGAGGTTTTCGACAAGATTCTCGGGAAAAATGCTTATATTTTCGATTAATTTTCTTCTCTAAAAATAACTCTGGAGGCTCGCAGTTGAGAGGTGGATCTATTAAATGGATTATTGAAGACTCTGAGAGGAAGAATGTATTCTGGCCTTCAGAGGAGATGAGGAGGAAAGCTTGGGTTAGTGATGAGAAAATCTACAAGGAAGCCGCTGAAGACCCGGTAGCTTGGTGGGCTAAGCTGGCTAAAGAGGGTATAACATGGTTTAAAGAGTGGGATGAGACTTTCGTCCACGAACCGCCCTTCTACAAATGGTTTGTTGGCGGAAAGCTTAACATATGTTATAATGCTGTTGACAGGCATATTGAAACTTGGCGTAGGAATAAGGTTGCCGTGATTTGGGAGCCGGAGCCGCCTGAAGAACAGCATAGAGCTTTAACTTACTATAACCTTTACCGTGAGGTCAATAAGTTTGCAAATGTCCTTAAAAGGCTGGGTGTGAAAAAGGGCGATAGAGTTGGCATATATATGCCTATGATCCCGGAGACTATTATAGCGATGCTCGCCTGCGCCCGGATAGGCGCAGTTCACAGCGTTGTCTTCTCAGCGTTCAGCGGTCAGTCGCTTAGAGATAGAATGCTCGATGCTGAAGCAAAGCTGCTTATCACCGCCAACGGATACTATAGAAGAGGAAGCATAATTAACCTGAAAGCCAACGCCGACGTAGGTGTTGAAGGGACAACAATAGAGAAGGTAGTTGTCGTCAAAAGACTTGACTTAAACGTGAATATGGTTGAGGGCCGCGACTATTGGTGGCATGAGTTAATGAAGGAAGCTGAGCCCTACTGTGAGCCTGAAGCGCTGGACAGTGAAGACATTCACTTCATATTATATACGAGTGGGACAACCGGTAAACCTAAGGGGATAGAGCATCATGTTGGAGGCTATGCTGTACAAGCGTACTGGACAGCGAAATTAGCCTTCGACCTACACGATGATGATTTATTCTTCTGTACAGCGGACATCGGCTGGATAACCGGGCATACTTATAATTGCTATGGGCCGCTTCTCAACGGCGCAACATTCCTGATCTATGAGGGCGCGCCCGACTATCCTGCTCCAGATAGATGGTGGCAGATAGTGGAGGAGCATGGTGTAACGGTGTTCTATACGGCGCCGACCGCCATAAGAATGCTTATGAAGTACGGTGACGAATGGGTTAAGAAACATGATCTAAGCACCCTTAGGATCCTTGGAACCGTTGGGGAACCAATAAATGAGGATGCTTGGCTATGGTACTTTAACGTTGTTGGGGGTGGCAGATGCCTGATAATTGATACATGGTGGCAGACCGAGACTGGTGGAACACTAATTCATTCGCTGCCCGGAATAGGGCCGTTTATACCGACGGTTGCTGGAAGACCTTTTCCAGGCGTGAGGTTCGCCGTCCTTTCAGAGGATGGGAAGCCGCTGAGCCCCGGTGAAAACGGTTACCTTGTTCATCTGCCGCCATTCGCGCCAGGTATGCTCAGAACAATATATAAGGATCCGGAGAGGTTTAGGCAGCAGTATTTCAGCGTTTACGGCGATAGGGTTTTCTATACGGGTGATGGAGCCTATATATATGATGAGATGGGTAACATTAGGATAACTGGTAGGGTTGACGATGTGATGAAGGTTGCTGGGCACAGAATAGCTAATGCAGAGGTCGAGAATGCTATAGCGCAGCATCCAGCTGTTGTTGAATGCGCAGTTGTACCAGCGCCACATGAGGTTAAAGGTGAGACCCCGATAGCGTTCGTTATCTTAAAGCCGGGATACAAACCCTCAAGCGATCTTGAGGCAGAGATAAAGAAGACTGTTGATAAAATTATAGGGCCGATAGCTAGACCTGAAAAGGTGTTTTTCGTAGATGATTTACCGAAGACTAGGAGCGGAAAAATTATGCGTAGAATCCTCAGGGCGCTGTTGAGAAAAGAGCCCCCTGGCGACGTAACGACATTGATGAACCCAGAATCCGTTCAAATGCTGAAAGAGAAGATTGAGTACAGAAGATAGGGACTGAAGGATTAAACGGGGTATCCAAGTTCATCGAGAATCATAGCCAATATACACGATCATATTTCATTGGCGTCCTCCAGATTTCAATCCTATTCCAGCAGGTACATGTATGCCCTATTAGGCTCCATGGTAGCTTCAAATCTGCGCGTGTTCTCTGCAACCAAATTATCGTTCCAAAGATCTATGACTGTTTTAGGTTCTGGAAGACTGATAACCTTTTTGCCCCCTAACCTCGGATACACGCATAAGAAATGTTTATTAGCGTATACTAAATCTCCGCTCTCAACGTATATATGTACACCCGCGAATTTTGCAATATTTCTAACAATGTCCTTAGACAACATTGGTACAGATGAGTAAATCGACGTCCAGTCACCGAACTCTTTAATCACCAAACCCGGCTTATCGTTCGCAGATATTCTTCCAAGAATAAGCGCTTCCGAGTCATCGCTATAAAAGACCGGACCTATTGTGAAATTGGGATCATCCTCAATAAACCCTGACTCTTTAAACAATATTGCATGCCATCTGCTCATCTCTGGTCCAAAACATGATCCCCTTGGCAGATTTGCCGTTATGGGATGAGCGTAATTAGTGATGTCGACGTGAAGGCGAGTCTCAAAATTCTCGCAATTAACGTTTATTCCAGTTAGATCAACGATGTTCGTGATTGACACATAATCATCTATAATGAAGCCTGGCGCCCATATCCAAACAACGACTTTTCCATCTTTTACCACAACATCTTTAATTTTTTCTATTTCGTCGCTTGTCATGCGAATGTTGTTGGGAAATATATACATTTTATATCTCTTTAATGTTTCCTCATGATCAATAAAGTCGCTTTGTAGATATGTGTCGAAGGGTGCCCCTATGTATGCTAGCTCCCACTGTCTCCATACAGATCGAAGCGCCATCATTAGGTTTTGGCAAGGTCTCTCATATAGCAAACTTTTCTCATCTAGAATAACAGCAATTTCATGGTTTGATGAGCGGTCGAGATCTAAGAGACTTTCTTCAATTTTCTGTATTTTGGTTAGTGCTTGAAGTATCTCTTCATGATGGTACCAACCTTGACCGAAGAGATCAGTCCACCACATGCCTACGCCTATGCTATGCGTATAACTGTAGTTACGTTTTATGATCTCTATGGTTTCCTCGAGGGATCTGGGCTTCAAATCTTCCTTATGATGCCATTTCATCTGTGGATCTGTAAGAAAAGTTTTTGAATCTACCTCGTTAAAGAAAAGTTTACCGTGAAGTACAACAGTTTCAGGTATGGATTGTGAGAAGCATACGCCTTCAGTGCCCCGGTTATCGTAATCGCAGGGGGCGGCGATAAAATCTATATAGGGTGAATGCAATACTTTAGAGAAAGCTAGATGACCAGCATTTTGCATATAGAACCCTCGGAAGAAACTAGTCCAGATATATCCATAAAAAACACCAACGATTTTTCTTGCACCGACCTTTTCTTTGGCGGAGCGGCAAAGCCTTAAAAGCATATCTGTATGAACATCTTGAAAGCATAGATCATAATCAATCACTTTCATGCATTTAGCCGGATCACGAATAAGAAAATTTTCTGAGGAAACTCTCTCTACTCGTGGAGGGATTTCCACCGTAGAAAAATCAACATCTGGGTCTCGCCACGCCTTTCGTAAGGCTTCTACGTCCCCACGATACTTCTCATACAACCATTCTCTAAAAGCCTTAGTCATCGGTTTAGAGTAATCGGGCCATGGTGTCGGGCAATGTTCTGCATTAAAACCTGAGCTACAAACATAACGAAGGTTATGGACTTCCCTCTCGAAATTAGCGGAGTCCCATGCAAACCACTCTGAGAAATGTCCATCACATATGTGATAACCAATTATATTGTCTGCGTAGTCCGATTTCTCTATGTGCTCTATAAATTTTAAGAGGGCGTCACCAGCCTCTTTACACCAAGTTAACGAGGCGCTTGAATGACCCGATCCATATTCACCATTAGAAAGCTTAACAAGCTCCTCTGGATGAATCTTACACCACCAATCATTATTTGAGCCAGGGAAAGTTATTCGCGGAAGTATAAGGGTCTCTGGGCTAACTGAAAGAAACTCTTCGATCTGCCTATCTGTTTCAGTATAATCGAATTTTCCCGGCCCAATCCAACCGACCGATATCGGGTATGTCACTATTTGTATTCCAGTTCTCCTAAAGTCTGGCCAATACTTAGGCGCAGTATAAGCTAAGACTGCGGGCGCTATTCTGCCATTTATGGAGATAAAGATGCAGCCTTTATACTTCATAATTCTGAACATGAACTCAGCTTCCTTCTCTAAGTTAAGAGCTCCTCAAATAAATCTATTGTTATTTTTGCTATTTTGCTGGGAGGTCGAATCACTCATAACTTTATCAATTAAGGATGATCAATACGATAACAAAAAATTTTTATTTATGTTTAATTAGAAGTTAATTGAAAGGTTGATGATCAATTATGAGAGAAAAAATTTTTTACTATATTATTCGGCGAGTAATCATTTATTTAATTACCTTGTTCCTATCATTTACAATAGTATTTTTCTTTTTACGCATGATACCGGGGGATCCTGTAACCCGCTTTGTCAGAATGATCGAGCAGAGATATTCATTTTCGCCAATGTCTATGGAGGCTATAAATGTATGGAAGGCTAGTTTTGGTCTTGAAGGCGATATATTCACCCAGTATAGGCGCTATCTGGAAAGAGTTTTCCTAAATTTTGATTTAGGGCCATCATTTGTAGCGTTCCCTACTCCAGTTCAAGATATTATTACTTTTAGATTGCCGTGGACGATTTTCCTCTTAGGTTTAGCCACGGTGATCTCTTGGGTTATTGGCACTATAGCGGGCGCATTCGCAGGTTGGAAACGGGGTACTAAGATCGACTCCATACTCTTTTCGATAGCGTTAGCTACGTCTCAAATACCATATTATATTGCCGCTGTACTCTTAGTTTTGCTGCTATCTTATGTTTTTCGCGTTTTTCCACCAAGGTTTGCTCTATCACTCCAAGCAAACATATTTTCTCTGGAATTCATGGTAAACTTATTTTACAACTCTTTTCTTCCCGTTTTATCTTTAGTGTTGATTTCAACTTTCGGTTGGCTTCTCTCCGCAAGGTTTATTACAATATCAATAGTGGGCGAAGACTATCTCCTATTTGCTCAAGCTAAGGGATTAAAAAAGATAAGGTTGCTGAATAGATATGTTCTGAGGAATGCTCTATTGCCCCAAGCAACAGGGCTGGCGATGTCACTTGGATTTATAGTGAACGGATCTTATCTCGTGGAATGGATTTTTCAGTATCCTGGAGTAGGCGGTTTATTACAGTTTGCCATTAACATTCTTGATTATAACACTATTCAAGGAATCGTATTAATGTCTATTTTTACGGTTCTCACAGCCAATCTAATAATGGATTTAATTTATCCCTTAATTGACCCGAGAATAAGGATTGGCGAGTGAAATGACGTTGGTATTTGACCTTAAAAAGAAAATGCTAAGTTCCCTAAACTTTTTTAAGAGATCAATAATTTTTAACATAGGCTTCAGCATAATTACTTTGTTCATAATATTGTCTCTGGCGGAACCTATAATAAACGGCTATATCCTTAAGGGTCAAGGTGTTCTTAAATCCGGCACCTTTGACAAATATTTACCCCCTTCCCTTGAACACCCCCTAGGAACAGATCATTACGGGAGGGATGTGCTTGCTTTATTGCTGGCAAGCCTAAAGAATTCTCTGCTTATAGGGGCGATCTCCGGGGGAATAGCTACTCTAATTGGAGTCATTATAGCTATGGCGGCCGGCTACCTGGGCGGTAAAATCGATGAGACGCTTAATGGCGTAACGAACACCGTGCTTGTTATACCGAGCTTGCCAATTTTAATAGCTGTTGCAGCTTATACGAGATTGAACTTAATCCTGATGTGCATTGTTTTGGCGATATTTAGTTGGCCGGCAAGTGCTCGTGTAGTAAGGGCGCAAATATTAAGTTTAAAAGAGAGACCTTATATTGATTTAGCTAAGGTGACGGGTCTCAACAGCTTCGAAATAATGTTTAAGGAGATTCTTCCAAACATCGCTCCATTCATAGGACTGGGTCTCACCAACGCGATAATAGGGGCTATATTTGCTGAGACAGGAATAAGATTGCTAGGTCTAGGTCCAGGGGAGATTCCGTCGCTTGGGCTTATGATAAATTGGGCCCTCGCATTTGGAGCCTTATCCTTAAGACACTATCATATATTACTATCTCCAGCAATAACCTTAATTCTTTTATTCACTTCATTAAGCCTTATCAATATAGGATTGGAGGAAATTTTCAACCCGAGACTTAAGAAGATAACGGGAATTTAAAACGATTGATGAAAACTCAAAGTTATCTAAACCCTTAATTATATGAAAGTAGGGCTTGTAGAATTCTGAGACCGGAAAAGATCGAAGATAAATTGAATTTTTGCGAAAACCTTAAATAAATATTCCCTAGTTCCTTATTATTTGAGGGAATTTGTTTATGAATATGACAAAGGCGATTCTTCTAAATTTTGCGTTAATAACTCTTCTAGCGATCTCTGGCATAATAATATTGTTTCCGAAAAACGTTGTTGCGCAGGTAACGCTACCCGTTCCCAGAGAGCAAACGCTTATCACGGAGATAATGGCCCCGCAATATTTCACGGTGTTTGACTCAGCTAATCCATACATTCCTCAAGGGACTCAGTGGGGGTCCGGCTGGCATCAGATAGTGCAAGAGTATGACTGGTATATTAATTATGCTACTGGAGAAATAATATATTGGAGGACAACTGGGTGGGAGTACGAAAATAACTATACAAAGTTGATTTACCGCATTAGAAGAGGAGTGACATGGAACGATGGGCACCCCTTCACGGCTAGAGATCACGTTTTCACCATAAATATGGTAATGGCCCGCCCAGAGTTTGGAGG
>JAOAJJ010000056.1 GCA_026414245.1 Candidatus Bathyarchaeota archaeon | reverse complement strand
GCCTCTAAGTGGCCATCCTTAACATTAACTCTGTTACAGCTGGCGCTCACAACTATATCGGCGAATTTAACCTTCTCGCCATCTAATATTCCGAGAATCTTTTTAGTCTCGTTCTCAATCTTCTCTTCCTCTTTAGCTATGTAGGGAATAATGTTATCAATTATGTCGAGTGAAGGAACGCCTGGATAACCTGCCCCACTCAAAGCCTGCATTGTTACAACAGTAACCCTTCTTAAACCGAATTTCATTAGAGGCTTTAGAGTTAAAACCAGCTGTATAGTTGAGCAATTAGGATCCGTCGATATGAAGCCGCTCCAGCCGCGCCTCCGCTTCTGCACGTCTATGAGCTTAAGCTGCTCAGGGTTAACTTCAGGTATTAGAAGCGGGACATCTTCATCCATTCTATGGGCTGCTGCCTTACTAATCACCGGGAGCTCTGCAGCGAAATCCTCCTCTATTGGCCCAGCTATGTCGCCTGGCAGAGCGGAGAAAACTAGATCTACGTCGCCAGCCTTTTTAACTGAATCGGGATCTGTATTAACAACCGTCATTTCACCTATTTCCTTAGGCATCTCGGTCTCCATTCTCCAGACACAAGCATCTCTATATTTTTTGCCGGCTGAGCGTTCTGACGCCGCCAACACAGCTATATCGAACCATGGATGATTTTCCAGAAGCTGGACGAAACGCTGCCCTACCGCACCTGTTGCCGCCAATATTGCTACGCTTCTACGCTTCAAGTGCATCCCTCACAACATTGATAGCTTCTTTAATTCTAGCTTCACTAATAAATATGTTTATTGTCGCCTTACTCGTCGTAATTTCAATAATATTTATACCCTTAGATGCCAGCGCACTAGCTATTTTCGCAACCCAGCCTGGGGAGTCAACGAAGATGGGATGCGATACTTCTATAAGCCCGATATTTGTTAGGCAGCTTAATGCTTTAACATCGCTTAGACCATGCAGCTTATTCATTAAATCTTTTAAGTTCTGAGTCATAACAAACACAGTGATCGATCTTTTTCCTGTACTAACCCCGAGTATCTCATTTCCAGTGAGCGCAGCGAATATTCGGCTAAAGCTCTCCGGTGTTATATCGCATATTAAACTTATGGCAGCCAAACCCTCCCTCTCCTTGATCTCAAAAGAGTTTGAGTTAAAAACCCCAATTATCTCAGTTCCTGGAGACCTAAGATTCCCAGATGAAAAGCTGACAACTCTTAGCTTCTGTTCTGGAAGCTTATATTTTAAGGCTTCAGCTTTAATTATTTTAGCCCCTCCATGAGCTAACGCGAACATTTCATGGATATCTATCTTATCTATTATCCGCGGGTTCTGAACCATTTTTGGATCAGCTGATAAAACCCCCTCGGTCTCTTTCACAAGTATGACTTCATCTGACTTTAGGCAGTTTGCTAGGATGAGAGCCGTTGTATCGCTTCCACCTCTCCCAAGGGTCGTCACATTTCCATCCTTATCCTTTCCAAGAAAGCCGCAAACAACAACTATCTTCTTCTCTAGAAGGAGCGGTTCAATATACTCGATTACTCTCCTACAAGTCTCCTCCATTATCGGTTCAGCATCTCTAAAGTTTGAGTCGGTTATGATCGGCCAAAATTCATGGCTTGGCTCAATATAAACGGCGTCTGCGCCCAAAACTTTTAAGGCTGAGCAAAATATTCGTGCACTGGTCCGTTCACCCATCGAAACTATGTCGGCATAATCTTTATCACTGATATTCCCTATCTCTGAGATTATTTTAATTAGCTTGTCGGTTGTGTCGCCCATCGCTGAAACGACGACGATGACTTCTTCAAAATTAGCTTTTATAACCATTTCAGCAGCTTTCTTTATTTTCTCTCCGCTGGACAGATCCGCTCCGCCGAATTTTACGATCACTCTGCCACCCATTGGAGCGTAATCTTCCTCCTTTAGACCCCGCCTAGCACATCATCCATAGTATATATTCCAGGCTTCTCCTGTTTATAAATCCAGTTAACGGCATAGAGTGCGCCTTGAGCGAAGACGCTTCTTGAAAAGGCTGTGTGCTCTATGCGTATAATCTCATGCGAGCCAGCTATTATAACTTCATGTATCCCTGGAACGCCGCCAGCCCTGACTGCTAAAACCTCTAGCTCGCCTGGTTTCCTAGGGCTTATGCCCTCTCGACCGTAAGATATGCTTGAATATCCTCTTATCTCCGAAATTATTTCACCCATTTTTTTCGCTGTTCCACTTGGCGCATCCTTTTTGCCTGAGTGATGGATTTCCACTATGCTAAAATCGTATCCTTCCGGAAAAGCTTTCATCATGCGCAATAGCTTAAATAAAATGTTCACGCCTATAGCGTAGTTTGGGGAGAAAACCGCAGGAACCTTACTTGAAACAGCCTCTACTATCTTCCTCATTTGCTCACTAGTAAAACCTGTAGTTCCCATGACAATCCTCTTACCTAAATCGGCTACTAGTGGCAGGTTAGCTACCTCAGCTTCAGGCGTGGTGAAGGATACATAAACGTCAGCCTCTTTAACGGCTTCAGGTATCCTTGAAGGATCAACTATTTTAACGTTTAAGTCGCAGACCCCGGCTTCCCTCAAAGTTTTATCTATATTAGGGTCATCTCTAGCCGCGATGGCGCCAACAATCTTAAAACCCCTTGCGACAGCCTCTCGTATCAATGTGCTACCCATCCTACCGGTTGCGCCAGCCACACATATCCTAATATTGGTCGTACGCCAACCCCTCCAAAAAGCGCGCATCATAGAGGCGCCTGCTTAAGTCCACATCAAAGAAGTCTTCTATAGGCTTAAGGATCTCAGGGTTTCTCTCATAGACAGCCCTTGCGGCGCTTAGAACAGTCTCCAGACCTTTTTTAGTCATCTTTCCAAGCGGCCGCCTGCAGGGGCCTGAGGGCATACCTAGCAGGTTCATAAGCGCTTTGTATGGTAGAGGGTTTCGAGCCCTGCAGGAAGCTTTGCCATAGGGGGTTTCCTCCTCAGTTCTAACAGTTACTATTGAGAAGAGCGGCTTGAGAGCCTCGAGGAGATGTTCGGCTTCTTTAATCTTACCCTCAAGAATCGCTCTTGTGAATCTTTGAACGGCTCTAGGAGCCACGTTGGAGGCCACGGAGATTACGCCACCAGCGCGTATTTCTGGGTTAGTCATAATCTCGTAGGTTTTATCATCGTCACCAGACAATATGTCGAAGTCCTCGCCGCATAGCTTTCTAGTTAACTTCATGTTCTCAATATTTCCAGTCGCCTCTTTTACAGCCCTAACATTTTTGAATTTAGAATGGAGGATGGCTAAATCCTGGGGCAAGAGCTGTGTTCCAGTTCTTCCCGGAATCACGTATGGTATTACCTGAACTTCTGGGAAAGATTCTGCAACCGGCTCAATGTACTCCCTTCTTATCTCAAGCGAGCTCGGACCATTATAATATGGGTCTACAAGTAGGACGCATTTAACGCCGAAATCACACACCTCCCTCGTAATCTCCATAGTTTTTTCAGTGCAGTTGCTTCCTGTTCCACCTATAACAGTGCATTTTTCGCCAGCCACCTCATAAGTCTCCCTGATAACTCTAACACTCTCTTCATGGGTTAATGTCGGGCTCTCACCTGTCGTCCCAACTGCAAGCACCCCGCTAACACCTTCCTTAACTTGAAATTCAACCAGTCTTCTAAGCCCCTCGAAGTCGACGTTGAAGTTGCTTTTCATTGGCGTTATCAAAGCGGTATAACATCCTTCAAATCTTCTTAATCCCATATTTCTACCCTCAGCAACGATAATTTTGAATGCTCAATTATTATTTATGTTTTTCGTTTCTTTTTTACGAAAAACATAAGGAGCTCTACACCGCCCCTACTAAATTACTTTACATTTTTCGAAAATAATTTTAGGAGCCTAATAATTACTTGGAATTGTGGATCAAATAGACCTTAAAATACTGCAGATATTAAAGGAGAATGCGAGAGCCAAGTATGTGGAGATAGCGAGGAAGGTTGGTTTAACAGAGGGGGCTGTAAGGAGGAGAATAAAACAGTTAAAGGAAGAAGGGGTGATAAAAAGGTTCACTATTGAGACAAGTATAGATTTTGAGGGGATAGTTCTAGTTGAAACGGAGCCGGCTAAAACTAGGGAAGTTACTTGGGAGATAAAGAAGATTACAGATAGAGTGTTTGAAGTTTCAGGTGAATATGATATAGCGGCGCTTATCCAAGCTTATACAATTGAGGATCTTAACGCTAAGATAGATGAGATAAGAAATTTACCCTGGGTTCTAAACACTAAAACCCTAATAAAACTCAAAGATTAGAATGGCGCATTCAAATAGCTTTAAGCGCACGGTACATCCGTTTATATGCTGCTTCAAAATCTCTGTCTCTGGAAAGCGCTTTCCAGACTTCCCTATAAAACTGAATGAAGCCTTCTAAGTCCCTACTCTCAATAATATTTTTTAGCTTCAAAATATTATGCATAAATTTATCAATATATTCAACTGTATGCTCATTATTCATTTGTATAGATGCGTAAAGCGACGGGTCTTCAGTCATGACAGCTTCACTTAAAGTGAGCTGTAGCGTAAATGTTGTTCCGCCGAGCTGTCTCAGCATACATATATCCTCCTCACCGATGATCGATGCAAAGGCAATGTTTATGAAGTGTGTTAGGGATAATGTCAGAGCCATAATTTTGTCATGAAGATAACAGTCTACGGGAATTATGCTGGCTTCCGGGAAAATCTCCCTAGCTAAGCTCTCCTCGAGGCGTGGATTACTAACCGGTATAAGGGCGATCTTTTCACCAGCCATATCCTGCGCTCCAGACCCAAAGAGCGGATGAATAGATAAAGTTTTTAACCCCAGCTTAGAGACCTCCCTTAAAACTGGAAAGACCTTAGACTTAAGAGAAGATATCTCGGCGATAATTGAACCCTTTTTTAACTCCGACGCAACTTCAGATATAACTTTAGGCGTAACTTCTATCGGAGTCGCCACAAATAATAAATCAGAGATCCTGGCGGCTTCAGAGCTACTTTTACACACCTTAACACCTAGGGATTCAGCGATTAAATAAGCTTTATCCGAGTTTACATCGAATATTACGACGTCTTGACCGCGGTTGAGAAAGTATCTTGCAAACCATGACCCCATTTTTCCCGCTCCGCCAATTATCGCAACAAGCATCCTTAAACCTCCAAAATTTCTTATTCTCTGTGCTTCTTGAGTTCTAGAGCCTCACGCTGCACCCGTTTTGATTCCTCAAGCAGTAGATCTAGGATTTTGAGCGAAAATCCTTCATCTATACCGTGCCTTCGGCTAAAATCTATAACTTTCACTTTTAACTCTTTTTCAATAGCGGGATCCTCGATAGGCATATTGTTTTGAGCCTTTATCTCACCTATCTTTTTTGCTAAAGTTAACCTCATGCCGGATAAACGAATTATCTCGAATGTCAGCTTAGCTACCTCATCTCTAAGAGCCTTTAGATCTTCCAGCCCACCGGGCTCCAAGAATATCCCTCCGGTAAAAGAATATCTTTCCGTTAGCATATAAAATATCTTATCGAAGACCAATAACACTTAATAATACTGCTTAGCCCATAAATTAACATGGAGGCAAACCGAACATGCATCTTTTGAATTTCAAGGGTTTATCTGGGCAACAAATTATGGAAATAGTTGATAAAGGTATAGAGATAAAGCATTGTTCAGAAAAGTATAGGGATTCTCTGAGCGGAAAAACCCTGGCGATGATATTTCAGAAGACGTCCACCAGGACTAGAGTCTCCTTCGAAGTCGCTATGACGCAGATGGGCGGACACGCTATATATATGGATTGGAGGGCAACAAACTTTACGATAGCGGATATATATGATGAAACACAATATCTTTCACGAAACGTTGACTGCATCTTGGCTAGGATGCTGAGACACGCTGATCTTCAAGTCATGGCAGGGGCGTCAAGAGTCCCTGTTATAAACGGATGCGATGAAAAATATCATCCAACTCAGATAATAGCTGACTTAATAACAATGAAGGAGAAGAGGGGGGATCTAAAGGGAGCTAAGGTTGTATACGTGGGTGTACATAATAATGTGTGCAACTCATTGATTGAGGCTTGCACGAAAGTCGGCATAGAGATAACGACTGTTACACCTATCTTTAACGAACCATCAAGAGATGAGGATCTTTTAGAGGAGGCTAGAAAATCTGGACTTTGGAATAGAACCCTAGATTTCAGGGAAGCCATTAAGGATGCAGACTTCATCTACACGGATACTTGGATCGACATGGAGTTCTTTTCAGACCCGAAGTACGCTGATGAGAAGGATAAACGGATAAAGATGATGATTCCGTATCAGATAAACAAGGAAAATGTGGCTGGAAGCAGCGCATGGATAATGCATGACATGCCAATCCACCGGGGGTATGAGATAAGTCCAGATATGATTGAGGACCCAAGGTCAATAATCTATGAGCAGAGCGAAAATAGGCTCTACTCAGCTAAGGCTGTTCTCCTTAAAGTTCTTAGATTATATTAGCCCATGATATGATGAAATGTTTCATAGAAGCCATAACCCTTAAATAAGCCGGATCAATCCAAAATATGTCTGACTTGGGTGAAGAAGGTTGAGCGGTGAGAACCAGTGGCCTGAAGAGTGGTATGAAAAATATCTGCTCTTTGGGAAATGGAGCTTTAAGGGTATTGAAGTAAAGGATCTTGGGCTTAAGAGATACATATGCCTTAGACCCCTTATTATACCGCATTCTATGGGTAGGCATGAGCACAGTAGGTTTGCGAAGTCGGAAGTGAATATCGTTGAGAGGCTAGTTAACCAGCTTATGCGTCCAGGAAAGAACGCTGGTAAAAAAGCTAGAGCGATAAAATTTGTGAAGAATGCTTTTGAGATAATCCACCTTCAAACTGGAAGAAACCCTATTGAGGTTTTAGTTAGAGCTATTGAGAATGCGGCGCCATGCGAGGATACAACGAGGATAATGTACGGCGGCATAGTTTATCATCAGTCTGTCGATATATCGCCTCAGAGAAGAGTTGATCTAGCGTTACGCTGGATTGCCGAAGGCGCTAGGATGGCGGCGTTCAGCAACCCCAAAACCTTCGAAGAATGTTTGGCTGAAGAAATAATTCTAGCGGCGAATAAGGATTTAAAGAGCTACGCTATACAG
>JAOAJJ010000055.1 GCA_026414245.1 Candidatus Bathyarchaeota archaeon | reverse complement strand
CTTCTACTCGGCTCAAGCATACGATATATCATTTAACACTCAAGATGAGTCTGATGACATAATAACTGACCTGGAAACAATATTGGGGTGCACGAGAGAAGACTTTAATGTCTTCCCAGAGGAGAGGTCGGCGGTTTTCGGCGACCTAACAATAGAGTATACCGTTCCAAATTACGAGGGGAAACGTCTAAATCTGACATCGCATCCAGACGGGGTAATGATTGGGCCGGCGTTAACATCAGCGGAGCTTATAGATACAAGCGCCGATAAGGTTATAGCTATTGAGAAAGGTGGTTTATTCACGAGATTTATCGAGGAGAGAGTCCATGAAAAATTTAGGGCTATTCTAGTCTTTTTAGGCGGGCAGGCTCCGCGTTCAACGAGATATTTTATACGGAGATTAAATCGAGAATTGGGTCTACCGGTCTATATATTCACCGACGCTGATCCATGGGGCATGCATATAGCTATGGTAATAATCTCCGGCTCAGCTAACGCAGCCCATGTGAAAGAGTTGACGACGCCTGACGCTAAATGGGCTGGTGTCTGGGCATCTGACATAATAAATTATAAGCTGCCAAGCGATAAGCTGGAGGATATAGATATTAAGCGCCTACATGAGCTCATACGTGATCCAAGATATAAGGGAGAGATATGGCAGAGGGAAATAAACGTCTTCATGAAGAATCAGAGGAAGTGTGAGCTGGAAGCGTTCTCAAGATACGGGTTAACTCACATCGTAGATAGGTATTTGCCGCAAAGATTAAAAGATGTTGAAGAATAAGCTTTTAAATCTATTCCAGTGAGGGAGAGAAATGAGTAGGGGAAGAGAAGAGAAGCCTTTAGGCCTAATGTTTATGGAAAGATTTTCCGGCCTTATCCTGCTAATAGTAGGCGTAATACTGGCGCATCAGACAAGCGTGAATTCAAGTAGTTTAGGGGGAGCTAGCGTCTTTTTCATAGTAGTTAGCGCAATATTAATTCTTCTCGGTTTATTGATGATCGTCGCTGAAACCGTTTAAAAACGCTCGCATTAGAGTGTAGTCTTCCCTAGAGAAATTTTGGGAGAATTGGAATTTTAGCCTAAACATGGTCTCCCATATAACACTTCTATCCTGAAATTTTCTTGGCGACCAAGACCCCATATATATAAACTCTCAAAAGGTGAAGACTTATTAGAGGCTTCTGAACCTAAAGCCTTCCATAAATCCGCTCTGCCTTAAGGGATCCTCAGTGAAATATCTTTATGTAAAAAGGTTTATCTTGGCAAAGCGTCTATTCTTTACGTGTGACGTATGGGTGGTAGGATAAGATGAATATAACTGTCTGGAACGAGTTTATCCACGAGAGGGAAGATAAGAAGGTCGCCGAAATATATCCCGATGGGATGCACGCCGTTATCGCTAAGTATCTCCGTGAGCAGGGCTTTAATGTTCAGACGGCTACATTCGATGAGCCGGAGCATGGTTTAACAGAAGAAACTCTCAAAAACACTGATGTGTTAATCTGGTGGGGGCATGTTGCACATGATAAAGTGAACGACACAGTGGTTGATCGCGTATATAGGCGGGTAACATCTGATGGAATGGGGTTAATAGTGCTTCACTCAGGGCATTTCTCTAAAATATTTAGGCGCCTACTTGGAACCTCATGTAGTCTAAAATGGAGGGAGGCTGGCGAAAAGGAGAGGATATGGGTTATCGCAGGATGGCATCCGATAGCTGAAGGGCTTGGAGATTACTTTGAAATCGAGCATGAGGAGATGTATGGCGAACCATTCGATATACCGCCCCCAGATGAGCTGGTTTTCATAAGCTGGTTTAAGGGCGGTGAAGTTTTCCGCAGCGGATGCTGCTTTTACAGAGGGGCTGGCAAAATATTTTACTTCAGGCCGGGCCACGAAACTTATCCGACTTATTACAACCCCATGGTGCTGAAAGTTATAGGTAATGCTGTTAAATGGTGTGCTCCGGTGAGGAGACCTAAACCAGTGATGGGTAATGTGAAACCTCTTGAACCTCTCTAACTAAAACCCTCGGTACACTATTTATGGCGCTGTTTTTAAATATGTTTTATTTGGGTTTGAGAGTTGTTTAGGGCACAGTCAAGTATATTTAAGGATAGAAACAAGCTCTCACCCTACTATGTTCCAAAGCGTCTACCTCATAGAGATCAGCAGATAAGTATGCTGCTCTCCATCTACGGCAACATGCTAAAAAACGTCTGGGACGCTTACCCGCGATTCACTCAGATTGTTGGGGCTGCTGGAACAGGGAAAACCTGCACTGCGCTTAAGTTTGGCGAGATTATTGTTGAGATGGCGCATAAGGAGGGCATTAACCTTAAGCATATTTACATGAATTGTAAAGTTGACGGAACCACACGTTATGTTCTCTTCAGCAACCTCGTGAGGAAGGTTACGCAAAAATTATCGATAAAGAGCTTAAGTCCCGAGGAGATGATTAGACAGCTAATCGAATATTTAAGGTTTGAAGAAATCTTCCTAATAGTAACGTTTGATGAGATAGATTATTTTGTTCAGATGAATCCTAGAGAGCGGGTTATATACGATTTAACGCGTATACCGGAGATGTGCCCCAGCGAACCTATACCCATAATTGGCGAGATATTTATCGCTAGGTCTCTTAAGTGGCATGATCTTCTCGAGTCAGGCGAGAAGTCAACTCTTGGAATAGGCATAATAGAGTTTCCAAGGTATACGAGTAGGCAGATTAGAGATATACTTGAAGATAGAGTTGAAGAAGCTTTCCAGCCCGGGGTCGTCCTGGATGAGACGCTTAACTTGATAAGCGATTTAACGGCAAATCCGCCGGTTAACGGTGATGTTAGGATCGGGCTTGAACTCCTTTATTACTCTGGGGTATTGGCGGAGAACCTCGGTTTAAACAGGGTGCTGCCAGAGCATGTTCGCAGAGTGTATAGTGAGATAAATCCAACGATTACGACTGAAGATATCATGAGCTTAGATAAGGACGGTAGATTAATTCTTTTAGCTCTCGTTAGAGGATTAAAAGCAAATAGGTCTGCATACATAGGCTTAAGAGACCTAAAGAGATTCTACAATATTGTTTGTGAAGAGTACAGCGTGAAGCCGGTTGAGGATTTTGAAGAACATGTTCAGGATTTAATTTATCGAGGAATAATCGACATGAAATCCCTGATGGAGATCGGCATATCTGGCGCAACCCTGGTGGATTTGGAAAGATTTCTGAATAACTTGTTAGGGCGATTGGAAGCGTAGGAGAAATGGAAGGCGAGAAAAGAAGGAAGAGAACCGGGGGAATATGGGAAGAGCTTGAGCTTGGTTTAGGGGGAGGAAAAAAGCTTAGAGTCTTAATTCATTTGGCTCTAAACCCGGATAAAGCCTTCACGAAATACGCCTTGGCTAAATATACAGGTCTCAGAACACCTTCAGTCGATAGGAGACTTAAAACATTGGTTGAGCTAGGTTGGGTCAAGGAGAACAGGTTTAAGCCAAAAACATATCAGATAAATGTTGAAAATGAGACTGTTAAAACCCTATTAGATTTTCTTGCAGCCGTAAGGAAGATTAAAGGCTACCCCCCTCCCCCACCTAATTTTTCACAGATTACTTAAATACTCTGGAAGCAAAATATTGAATGATCAGCTGTTGACTAGAAGCAAGATTAAATTCAAGATAAACCTGACACCCTATCCTCAATGTGGGGGTTAATTTGGAGCATTGCCTAAATCCATGGGATAATAAATGTAAAAACACCGACATAGCCGTATATATCATGTATAGGGGTAAAAGAATCCCTCTATGTTGGAGATGCTGGAGGAGAATCTCAAAAAACAATGTTGTATGGGAGGCATATTAAAAATGGAGGATCTGGAATCCTTGGATGGTGTTGGTCCATCAATAGCGTCTAAGCTTAGGGCTGCAGGCTACGTGACTATAGAGGCTATAGCTGTTACCCCGCCTATGGAAATGGTTGAGAAAACCGGTATAGGTTTAGGAACAATACTTAAGATCCAAGAATCCGCGAGAAGGATGATTTCAGCGGACTTTAAGACCGCTCAAGAGTACTATGAGCTCAGGAAAAATATGAGGCGTTGCACAACCGGATGTAAGAAGCTTGATGAGATACTTGGAGGCGGGATAGAGACTCAAGCTATAACCGAGTTTATAGGCGAATATGGCTCTGGAAAGACACAGATATGTTTGATGCTGTCCGTTACAGCTCAGCTACCATGCGAGCGAGGTGGGTTAGAGGGTAAAGTCGTATTCATAGATACCGAGGGGACATTTATGCCTGAGCGAATATATCAAATAGCTTCTGGTTTAGGTCTCGACCCGAGAGAAGTCGCAAGGAACATATTCGTTGCGAGAGCCTACAATAGCAGCCACCAGTGCCTGCTCATTGATAAACTCTTCACGTTATGTCCTGAAAACAACGTAAAGCTAGTAGTCGTTGACAGCATGATAAGCCATTTTAGGGGCGAATACATTGGGCGGGAAACTCTTTCGGAGAGACAGCAGAAATTAAACCAGTATCTACATAAGCTGCTCAGGTTAGCTGAAGCCTATAATCTAGCCGTTGTCATAACGAATCAGGTTCAAGCCAACCCGGCGGCATTCTTCACAGACCCGAATAGACCCGCTGGCGGAAATATAATGGCGCATGCATGCACACATAGGGTTTACTTGAGGAGGGGGTCTAAGAATATAAGGGTTGCTAAGATAATTGACAGCCCATATTTGCCGGAGAGGGAAGCCCACTTCATAATAACCGAGAAGGGTATAGCTGACGCTGAGGAAGAAGATTAGCAAAATAAAACTTCAGCTATTTTGCTTCAATAATATTATATCCAGCGGCTTTTCTAAGCCTATTCATCACCGCTAACCCTAAACCGTCTTGTGGAAGACCCTCAGCAATTATTATATCAACTCCCTCATCATCAAACTCTCTAAGCAATTTAAACAGATTTTTCGCTATCGATGAAAGGTCGGATCTGCTTCCCATAGACTTAACTACGCCTAACCCATATTCTCGTAGGCTCTCATCTGTAGCTAAGATCCCCACCCTCTTACCCTCCCCGATATGTTTTCTAGCAAGCTCCATAACCTTCTTAACGATGGCGTCAAATTCTCCTTCGACAACTATCGTCTCAGCCTTAGGCGCATAATGCCTATATTTAAGGCCCGGTGAACGGGCTTTCTCAATGTGGACTTCACTTTTAGACACAGCGGCTGGGTGAACTCTCACCTTACCCAAAACACTTTTCAATTCCTCATAGGTCACACCGCCCGGCCTTAAGATTTGCGGCGGATTGAATGTTAAATCTATGACCGTTGACTCAACACCTATGTTTGTCGGCCCAGCGTCAAGTATTACGTCTATCCTGCCGTAAAGATCTTGGATTACATGTTCAGCCATGGTTGGACTTGGCCTTCCGGCTAAATTGGCGCTTGGAGCAGCTATAGGTGTTCCAGACGCCTCTATAAGAGCCAAAGCAACCTTATGCCTAGGCATTCTTATGGCCACTGTATCTAAGCCGCCTGTGGTTATCCTCGGAACTATCTCTGAGGCTTTAAGAATCAGAGTTAACGGGCCTGGCCAAAAGTATCTCATGAGCTTTTCCGCCTCCTCAGGGACTTCTATAGCGAGCCTGTAGACGTCTTCTCTCCTGGCTACATGAACTATTATGGGGTTATCCATGGGGCGCATCTTAGCTAGATAAATGTTTCTAACAGCCTCAGAGTTTAAGGCGTTTGCACCCAGTCCATAAACTGTTTCCGTGGGGAAAGCTACTAGCCCACCCCTACGTATCACATCGGCTGCTAACTCGATCTTTTTCCTCTCAGGTTTTTCGCAGTCAACCTTTAGTATTATCGTTCTCCTAGCTTCTGACATTTTTCCTCAAGAATAATAATCTTCAATGCAGCTAATATTTATTCGAGATTGTCGGCTGGCTGAAACTTATGGAGAATGATTTAAGGAAATATTTTCCGTTTATAAATAGGTATTCGAAGATTTCGGAGATTCTAAGTGATAAAAATTTAGCGTCTCTCGGAGATGCATACGTTAACTTTGTTTACTCATTAGCGTTATCTAAAGTCGCCGGTAAACCTGTTGGACGGAAGATTAAAAGCGATCTTCTCTCCCTGGCTTTAAAGAGGGCGGGCATAAGACCATTATTGCCCCAAAGAACAGATAGGCATAGGCAGGCTGACGCAGCTGAGGCTTTAATGGTCTTCGGATGGCTTTCAGGAGCCATCTCCATTAAAGAGACGCTTGATACGCTGGCAAGAAACGGCGATATGGCAGATAACTTTTGCACGGTATTAAAAATTATTCTGGAGAGGAGTAAAATATCGTAGAGAGATAAATTTAACTCTTGAAGGCTCTATTAAATTCCTCTCTTAGATTTCTCCCCCTCTCAAGTATTTTTTCAACAGCATTTCTCAGAGCATCCTCAGGGCTCTTTCCTCCCTTTGTTTTCACAGTTATTATCGGTTTAGATACTAGTGGATGGGGTATTTTATAGCTGGCAAACTCCACTTCCTCGTCCTCCAATAAAACTGCCTCTAAAAGGTTACATAATGTGTGCCCTTCCCCATCCACCTCAATCACTATTTTATCTGGCTTCCTTTCTAAAACCTTTAACCGCATCGCTGACCACTACCCTTCCACTTCTAGGTTAAAGATTCCCAAGCCCATAATCCGACGCTATTTTTCTAGATTCAGTATTCCCACAATCCTCACAATATAAATTTTTCTCTCGCTTTCTCCCCTTTTCCCTATATTTAAGCTTCAGCGCGCTGCCGCACTTGGAGCATAACGCTAATATCACACCCATCTTTTCACCCTTAGTCGATAAGTGGAACATTCTATTGGCTTCACTTATAACCTTAGCTCGCACCAGATCTCCCAGCTTAAGCGCATCAAAAATATTTTCGATGAACTCTTCCCCTATATCTGAAATATGTAGGACGCCTGTAAAGAAACCTGAGGGAAACCTATTTCCAACTTTTATTATACGTATAAAAGCCATGGCGCTCTGAATGTTTACTACGTGTCCTACAACTATGCTTCCGACTCTTGGAAAGCAAACTTTACGTGTTAGGGGGTAGACGGAAACTCTTCTACTAACGGAATCTATTAGCAAGTATCCTATGTTACTTGAGTATATTACTCCGTCCTTAACGTATGTTCCCTTATCAGGTATGAACTCCTCTATTACACCTATTTTTTCACCTGGGACAATAAATCTGCCGCTTTTTTTCTCCTCTGACATGTGTGACATTCCGCATTTTACTCCTAAGATTACTGCTAAAGGACAATATTAGCTTTGCTAATCCCTTTTAGCTTTCCTGTTTATGCTTATTATGCGGTATAGATCAGCCTTAACAGTGTAGCGTCTCCTCCTGTGAAAATCGTATACTCGATCTATAACTATATCC
>JAOAJJ010000054.1 GCA_026414245.1 Candidatus Bathyarchaeota archaeon | reverse complement strand
CTATGGACTAGAGCTACAAGCATATTTGTTCTTAATCCGCTCAAAAAGAGTCTCGCTATAAAAGCCATAAGGGAAACAGGCGGTCTCGCCCTCTCGGTGTCTGATCAGGAAATGCTCGAAGCTGAGCGGGAGATAGCGAAGATGGAGGGGTTGTTCGCTGAACCAGCGAGCTCTGGAACCATAGCCGCCCTTAAGAAGATCACTCAAGAGTCGATTGTGGGTAGAGATGAAAATATTGTCTGCTTAATTACTGGTAGCGGGCTTAAAGCGACGGATGTTTTGCAGGCTTTATCAAAGAAGCGTAAAATGGCTCTTCTCGAGGCTGAGTTTAGCACGAAAGAGAAGATACTGCGTATAATATCGAGGAGGAAAACATATGGATATGAGATATGGAAGGAGATGGGTAAGATTATGACTAAGGCAGCTGTATATCAGCATCTTAACGACTTGAGAAACAGGGGTTTAATATCGGTTCTAATGAAGGATGGGAGAAAATATTTCACTATAACTCAAAGAGGTAGAAGAGTGCTCGCCGCCATAGATGAGGTAAAAGTGCTCCTGTAGGAGTGTGGAAGGGATTCAAGGAACCTCCAAATAGGTGCAGGATACTGTGCTTAAGCAATCTTATACTGATAGAGTTGATGGAGCCGGTGAAAGTATTTATTCAACAAGTATTCAATTATTCTTGATATGACAGCCTCTTTAAAAGAGGCTTTGGAAAAAGTTAATGATTTCATCTCAGAATCTCTGAGAAGACATGGCGATAATCTTTTCGGAGCGATCGCCTTCGGGAGTCTTGTTAAGGGATCTTGGCGTGAAAGTAGCGATGTGGACATAATGCTGCTATTTAATGAATGCGATTACTCTAGAAACATTAAGATTTATGATGGCTTAAAATTCGAGGTTTACAACATGCCTACAAAGATATTTTTCTCACCATTTTCCGGCGACGGAAGAAAAATTTTCTTTGACATGTTCCGCCTACAAGTGCTAGAGTCTGGAAAGATTCTTTATGAGAGGGGCTGCTCGTTAAGCCGGCTGCTCGTCGAATCACGTGGGCGGAAAATCCCATGTAGATATGTGGATGCTGCCCTGAACAGAGATCATAACCTGATAAATGCCGCTGAAAAATATGTCTATAAAGGGCATATTGGAAAAGCCGAGTTAAAGATGCGGGGTGCCTCAATAAACCTTGCGAGGGCACTATTAATGAAGGCAGGCATCTCAGAGATAAACACTCCTAGGCTGCTAATCCCGCATATACGTAGAAAGTTTCCAGAAGTTTATAGTGTTCTCAGAGAGATCTATGGATTAAACGGTGTAGGGAAAAGCGAAGTCGAAGATAAGATTGAAGGGATTAGGGAGACGCTAAACAGCGTTAGGCGTAAATTTGAGAAAAACTTAGGTCTTGAAGGAGTCATAGATAGAATTGGTAGCGAATTATCGAGCGCTGAAGATTGCCTAAAGATTGGTGACCATGATTCAGCGATGATGCAGGCGGAAACCTTTGAATTAATGCTCGTGAAAAACCTGTCAAGGCACACCGAATATCCGGCACACATGCCCATTCCAAGAAATCTTAATGGGGGTAACATTAAGGAATACATTAGCGTCCTGAAAGAGATTGAAGAAAAGTATTTTTAAGATCACTGTTACTACAAAATTTCCGCGGTTTTAAATGAGCTCCTGCATGTATTTGGCTTACGAAAGTTTTATATAGTAGTATAGTTATAACTATACTACACGGGAGAAAAATGCAGACAGAAAAAATTAAAGCTCCAGGAAGAAAAACGCTAAGGAGCACCTCTCTTTTAATAGTGATGACAACTCTTGTTGCAGTGGGGACCCTTATAATTCGAATTCCCAACCCGATGGGCGGGTATTTTAATGTTGGAGACGCTATGATTTTCATTTGCGCATTAACCTTTAATCCTTTCATAAGTGGGCTTGCAGCTGGATTAGGTTCAGCTATCGCAGACATGATAGGGTTCCCAGCGTTCGTTATCCCCACATTGGTGATTAAGGGCTTGGAGGGTTTCTTGGCGAGTCTGATTTCGAATAAAAAGGATGTATCTCGAGATGTTCTAGCGATAGTTGTAGCTGGAAGCGAAATGGTAATCGGTTATTTTTTAGTCGAGCTATATATATTAAATTGGGGATTAGGAGGAGCGCTTGCCGAAGTTCCCATGAACATTATGCAAATCCTAATCGGAGGGATTGTAGGAGTGCCCGTAGCTTCCTTTCTGCGAAGAAGACTGCCTGAAAATTTGCGATCCTGATAATCGGTGAGCTTAATTATAGTGAAAGCGTTGTGGAAGCTTAATAAAAATAGTTCGCCGATAACCCTTACACTTTATTTCGAAGATGGTGTATAGAATGGGTGGAGAGGAAGATTTAATTAAAGATATCCTGACAAGGTATAAGATTATCGCTATAGTTGGGCTCTCGAGAAGCCCGCAGAAGGATAGCTACAGGGTTGCGAAGTATCTGGTGGAGCATGGCTTTAAGATAATACCTGTAAACCCTAATGCCGACGAGATTCTGGGTGAGGAATGTTATGCCAGTTTACTCGAAATCCCTATTGAGAAGCAGAGAGCAATTGAGGTAGTGGACATTTTTAGGCCGCCGAATGAGGTTCCAAGAATTGTTGAGCAGGCAATCCAATTGAGGAAGCTCCATAATAAGCCGCATGTTATTTGGATGCAGCTCGGCATAGTTAACGAGCATGCTGCAAGCATGGCTAAAGATGCCGGCTTCGTTGTGATAATGGATAGATGTATTATGCGTGAGCATAGGCTGCTCTTCAAAGAATAAAGATGTTTTAAAGTTTCTAGGCGGCTTATTTATCTGGCATATACCGGGCCAGTATCATTGCGTGGTCTATGTCGTATGGCTCTAAATGTACGACTTGATGTATTTGGAAGCCGTTTCTCTCCAGTATATCTATCTCTCTCCTATAGATTTCACTAGGCTCCTTTGTAACATCTATGCTCCTAGCCTTTATAGCCAGCATTATCCACCCGCCCCTCTTGAGAAAAATCTTCGCGTTATCGACTAGTATCTGGGCTTGCTCCGGCTGAGCTATATCGCAATATATAAAGTCGACTTTCTCAACAATGTTAGCGTATTTTTCTGGGAGCCTAGCATCAGCTAAAATGGGTGACATGTTGGTCCTGTATTTGCAAGCGTTATTTATGAGCTCCTTTAGTGGTCTAGGAGCGAACTCTATGCAGAATACATGTCCTTCTTCGCCAACTATGTCTGAGACGTGGCTTGCAGTAGTTCCAGAGGCTGCGCCTAGATATAAAACCTTATATCCAGGTTTTATTGGAAGAGTTTTTAAGCCCTTGAGTATGGCTGCAGCTATCTTACTCCTGTAGGGATCCCAAACTCTATATTCAGCGTCTCCATATCTTATTAAGCGTTCGCCGTAAACATCTCTGCCCGGAGCGAGGTTCTTTGAGGCTATTCTATTCGACCCATCTTCAAGGGTCACTCTATACACTCCATCAAATTTTGATAGAGGCTCTATTTTCACGCTCACATCCTCCACCCTTTCACTTCTTTCCTCTACGTTTAGCCTTTTTCTTTGCCACTTTAGCCTTCGGCGGGCTTGGATACTTCTCCTCTATCTCCCTAACCCTCTGTAACAGCTCTTCCTTAAGCTTATCGCCTATATAATTTCCGGTGAAGACATCGGTTCTAGCGGCTATAGAGAGCTTGCCGGCGAGAGCCCTTGCAATTTTACCTCTAAGCCATTTTTTAGCCCTGAAAACCAGTGAATGCTGAAAAATAACGCCGTGCTTAGGCGGCTTGGCGCCAGTCCTTAAAGACCTAAAGAGAGCTTTTTCAGCGCCCAAGACTTGCACTGTGCTCGCCGGCATTTTGGCGAGGTTTTCCAATCCGCCAGCAAGCGCTATTAGTCTAGCCCCCAATGATGGGCCTGCCAATTCTCTAAGGTTCGGCGCCACGTCTTCCATGAGCGCATCTATGTATTTCTCTAGGTTCGCCCTAGCCTCATAGAGCTGAAGGATGTTTTTGGAGAGTTTCTGAATCTGCTCTATGTCCATGTCCTGTAGGTCAGCGCCCATGGAGGCTTTAGCTGACTCATATATCTGTATAGCCTTATTCTCCGGGAAACCCTCCTTCCTAAGACTTTCAATGGTAAAGTTATCTCTACGCCCAAGTGTGTAAACAAGCCTAGCGTATGTTTCATGCTTTTCCACTAAGCGGCTTAGCTCCGGAAAATGAATACCATACCATTCACGTAGGCGGCTCATGAAGAGATTCAGCGTCTGATCCGAGTCGTCGAGCGCTTGAACCGCTTGAACAATGAGTAGATCTCTTTTTTCAGTAGCTTTCTTAATCCTAATCTTCGATAACTCTATTGTTACATCGCGGATCCATTGGGTTATCTCGGAAGGCTTACTGATGAAGCCGATCTCGACTCCGATCTCACCCATGTTTTCACGTATCTTTTCGCTTAACTCGACTGAAAGCCTCGGCTCGGCGTTAACTTTAAATTCCTCTCTTATAGCTTTCGCCAGATCTGGATGATCAAATAGGAAGTCGGTGTATTTTTGATCCTTAAGCCTTTGGATCAGCTTCTTTATTTCAGGTATGGGTTTACCCTGCTCAAGAGCGAACAGCTTCTCAGCGACTTTAACGGGATCCTTATCGAAAATCTCCTTGTCTATCAGTCCACCATCTTCATTTAGGCATAGAATCCCCATAACGCTTGGTATAACAGCAACCTTCAATTCATTCACCGCGCCAACCTTCCCTAAAGATATAATATATTCACATAAATATGTGTTGCCAGATATTTTTACAAGTATAGAGTTCTCGAAAAATATCGGGGTCTGAAAGATGGCTACTGTCAACCTGAGGACGCAAGTCGCCGGCTTAGACATGCCGAACCCTACAATGTTGGCGTCCGGCATACTTGGAACAACAGCTGAGGTTTTGAGGGGGGTCGCCGACTCTGGGGCTGGCGCTGTAGTAACGAAGTCAGTTGGACTTAAGCCTAAAGAAGGTTATCCGAACCCAACGGTTATACAGCTTGAGTGCGGCTTCCTAAATGCCGTAGGCCTTCCAAACCCGGGAATACATAAGTTTATGGAAGAGATAAGAAGTTTAAGGGATCTAAAAGTTCCATTAATCGTCAGCGTCTTCGGCTTTTCTCCAAAGGAGTATGCTGAAACAGCGAGGCTGGCTGTAGAAGCCGGAGCTAGAGCCGTGGAGCTCAACCTCTCTTGCCCACATGTTAAGGGTGCTGGAGCCGAGATCGGGCAGGATCCGGAGATCGTTAAATTAATTGTTAAAGCGGTTAAGGATCAAGTTGATAAACCGGTCTTCGCGAAGCTGACTCCAAACACATCTAATATATCTGATCTAGCTAGAGCCGCAGCTTCAGCTGGAGCCGATGCGATCACAGCCATAAATACAGTGAAGGCTATGGCAATAAATGTCGAGACGTTTAAGCCTATACTTGCCAACAAGTTAGGCGGGCTGTCCGGCGCCGCTATAAAACCCATAGCTCTAAGATGCGTCTACGAAATATATGAGGCGGTTAACGTGCCGATCATCGGCTGCGGCGGTATAAGAGACTGGAGAGATGCCGTAGAGTTTATGCTTGCGGGCGCATCTGCCATCCAGATAGGTTCGGCGATAGCCTTAGAGGGTCTATCCATCTTCAAGAGAATATGTGAGGGCATATCTGAGTTCCTTGAGAGGAAAGGGTTTAGGAGCGTGAATGAAATTGTCGGGCTGGCACATAAAGAATAATATGCTGCGCATCGTAGAGATACTCGACGTTAAGACCGAGAACCCATTTGTTAAAACATTATTCTTTAAGGATGAAATATGCCGCTTAGCTGAACCTGGACAATTCGTCATGGTGTGGATACCGGGGGTAGATGAGATCCCTCTAAGCATATCATTTACTCGTCCAGACGGCTCCTCCTCTGTAACGGTTGCAGAGGTTGGCGAGGCGACAAGAGCCCTCACAAGATTGAGAGTTGGCGATTTAGTAGGGGTTAGAGGCCCCTTCGGATCAAGCTTTAGAGCCGCTGGCGGAAGAGCGCTTATAATTGGCGGTGGGACAGGTATGGTTCCTCTAATGATGCTGATAGATAAACTTGCCAGGAAGAATATTGAGGCGACTGTGATTGAAGGAGCAGAAAACTCAAGCAAACTAGTATTTCTGGAAGAGCTGAGGAATATGGTAAGAGATTATGGGATTAAAGTTTTCTTTACAACTGAAGATGGGAGCTATGGGGTTAGAGGGCTTGCAACGGACTTAGCTGAGAGCCTTCTGCGCCGAGAAAAATTTGATGTAATTTATGTCTGTGGTCCAGAAAAGATGATTCGGAAAGTTTATGATTTTGCCAAAGCCCACTCAGTCGATCTTCAGGCGAGCTTGGAGCGATACATGAGGTGCGCCGTCGGGATATGTGGGAGCTGCACCATAGGGAAATATAGGGTCTGCACAGATGGGCCGGTTTTCGATATGGCTAAGCTGAGGGAGGTTGAGGAATATCTTGGAGCATTTAAATATAACGAGAGGGGTGAGAAGGTTCCCGTTTAGGATTAAAACCTCTACTCATCTAGAAACCATTTAACGTAAGATTTAAATCCGCTTCTGAGAATCATCCTTCCTATCTTTTTCTTCCCTTCCCTTTAAAAGATCCTCGATTCTCCTTAAGACCGGGGCTTCCTTAGTCTCCAGCTGCCTATTCACGATGATCGCGCGCACTTTTCTTGGGTTAGATACGCCGTATAGTGAGAAGTATGTTGCTGCCCTCGGTCTGCTTACACCCTTTTTTCCACCTAAGCCTATGCTGATGCGGCTCCTCCTGCCTGTCGCCGATATGTATGCTAGGGATGCATCCTCCCCCAGACCAAAACCCGCCTCAGATATCGGTATGATTGTGCCATAATTGAAAATCCTGCCGAGGAAACCTTGATCCACATATATATCAGCTATCTTATCATACATTATTTCTCTTGTTTCTTTACCAATAAACTTTTTAACAGTAATAATCCTATAGTTTGTCAGAAAGTATTTATGCCCCCTCCGATAGATCTCTGTTAAAAATAGCCCTACTACCGCGAATACATATAGAAGCCAGATTTTAATAGTCGCTTTTGGAATAAATGCAAGGTATTGAGGTAAGGGAGAATACAATTCAATTAATGTTCCAGTGAGGGCTATCAGAACCATATATATTGGCGGCGCCTTGCTAACCCATAAAACACCTATCAGAAGACCGCTCAGCACAAGAGTAGCCCAGAAAACTATGAGGAAGAATAAGTTTTCAGCATCTATTCCCGGGATAAAGCTGAATAGAAGGTTTAGAAAGCCGGCAAAACCTGCGTTTAGCTCCATGAGCTCATGGATCTTCATGTATAGGAAGTGGAGCGCTAACGCCAAGAAGATTAGATAAGCGCTTGCAAGATAATATTTTAAGAAGGAAAAGGGGTGGGGCTTAAGATAAGAATCTATTCTCTCATCCTTTAAGAGCTCAAAGT
>JAOAJJ010000053.1 GCA_026414245.1 Candidatus Bathyarchaeota archaeon | reverse complement strand
CCCTACAAGGGTTAGACCGAAGGTCTCAGCCACTTTAATCCCCATGCTTGTGGGAGCTGAGATCGAAACTATGACCGGCACACCTATCAGGGCAGCCTTAACAACTATTTCAGACGCGAGCCTACCGGTTGACGCGAGAATAAGCCTGCTAAAATCTAAGCCTCTGATTGCCGCCTCACCAATAACCTTATCGACAGCGTTATGCCTACCTATGTCCTCGGCGAAAGATACAATATCACCATCCTCGTCGATTAAGGCGGCTGCATGGGTTCCACCAGAAGCCTTAAACGCAACAGCCCTGGAATTCAATACTTCAACAGCTTTAAAAATAGTCTCAGCGCTAAACTTTAAATCGACGGATCTCAGCCTTTGAAGTCTCTTTAAAATTTGCGGTGGAAGAAACCCTTCACAGAGAGCAGCTGTCAAAGTGGGCTTTCCCATATAGTCGAGCGCTCTCCCCCCAGATAACTTAACGTAAACATTTTTTCCGGAAACCTTTACCTCTAAGACTTCCCCCGCGTCCTCTATCAAGCCTTCTGTTAAAAGCCGCCCCACAGCGAGCTCCTCCACCTTAAGTGGCGTGCAGTGGAAAACAGCGTAAAGTCTACCGTCAACATAAAGATTCACTATCTCCTCAACGGCAACAGTGTCCATTAAAGCCTCAAAAACACCTTTAAATCCATCAAACTTCAGGATTTCATGCCCAGCAAGCATATTTATCAGATCTCCTCCACGACACAGCGAGCAAAATAAAATATAGAGTCCTCTACAATTTATCTGAGCTTATAATGTTATATGAGGTTGGATTATACATGAAGATGGGATAGGCGCCGACATAATATCCCCCAAAGATTTATAAGGAATTTTTCTTTGAGTCGGAGAAAAGATATTTTAGTGAAATACGTAGATTGGGGATGATTCCAATAGTGTACTCCTGCGGGGATATATGCCCCCACTTGGATATATGCGAGATTTAGAGGTGGACGGTTTAATCGTTGGAGGAAAACCGGAAAAACTTCTCTATAGATATCGTTAAGGTTAAAAAAAGGCTCTAGATGGCAAAGTATGCGTATTCGGAAACCTAGATACCGTTAATACACTTTGGGGAGGTAGTGAAGACTCTATTGTAAGGGAGGTGAGAAAACAGCTTCTAGCGGCTTCTGGTAGAGACTTCATTCTCTCCAATGGGAGCCAATAGATCCCGGCACACCGATAAAAAATGTAATAACATTTATTGAAAGCGCGAGGAAATATGGGAGATACCCCCTCAAAGCATAATTTTCAATATGCTATACCCGAGGTAATAGGGCGGAGGAAAGCCCGAAGCTCCCATTAGGAAAGTTTATAACTACGTTATTTTTTATAAGTATCTCAATCGGAGCGCCACGACGGGCTATCCCGGGGATTAAGGGTGGAGGAGCGTGGGCGAAGACCTAAGGCTTTAGTGCTACTCTCCGGAGGATTAGACAGCTTACTTGCTACAAAGATAATTTTAGATCAGGGTGTCGATGTTGAAGCGGTTCACTTCACGACACCCTTCTACAAATGCGGCTACGATGCAGTCAATAAAGTCTCTAGAGATTTTGGCATAAAACTCCGCGTTATCTTTTTGGGGCAGGAGTTTCTTGATGTTGTCGTTAATCCGCGTTATGGTTATGGGAGCCAGATGAATCCGTGTATAGATTGCCGTATACTCATGTTTAGGAAGGCTGGGGAGATCGCTGAGAGTATAGGAGCCGACTTCCTCGTGACGGGTGAGGTTCTCGACGAGAGGCCCTTCTCCCAGAGGTTAAGGGCTATGCAGCTAATAGAGAGGGAGGCTGGGCTTGAGGGAAAAATCCTTAGGCCGTTATCCGCTAAACTACTGCCACCAACAGAAGCTGAGAGAAGAGGCCTGATCGATAGGAGGAAGCTACTGGCCATTAGAGGTAGGAGAAGAGTCCAGCAGATTAGATTAGCCGCGGAATATGGTATAGAAAACTGTCCGACCCCCTCCGGCGGATGCCTGCTAACGGATCCAATGTTCGCTAAGAGGGTTAAAGACCATCTTAAGCATGAGGGGAAGCTGACGGTTAAAGACGCTATCCTTTTAACTCTTGGGAGACACTTCAGGATTAACAATGTGAAAATCATAGTTGGAAGAAACAGAGAGGAGAACGATAAACTTACCGCCATATCCAAGCAATACGGTATACCCCGCCTAATGGTTAAAGATTACAAGGGGCCGGTGACCTTGATTACAGGCGAATATTATCCAAGCATAATTGAGAAGGCGGCTGCGATAACGGTACGGTACTCAGATGCCCCTAAGAGCACCCCGATAAGCGTGATTTGCAGGCATGGAGAAAAGGAAGATGAAATAATTGTTATGGCTGCGAACGAAAAAGAGGTGGAGCAACTGAGAATATGATTATGGAGGGAAGCCGCCTTCATACCGGCCTACGAGGAGACAAGATGCGAGGGTTGCAGTTCCACCAAAGATTGCCTCAAGAAAACGCGAGCCAATAGAATTCATGCTTAAAGCCTATGAGAAGCGAAAGCAGATTTAGTATTATCAGACTCCATCTAGAGGATATGTAGACCTAAAGCTAAATGTGAATTTTACCTCTAAAAGAGTTTGAAAGGCTGCTGCTTATAAAATATAGTTATGACGGAAAATTAAGGGAAAGCCTTTAATAATTTAAGCCATCAGAGAGTCTGGAAAATAAATGAATTCAAAGCACTACATTGTGAGGGCATACTCGCTGAAGATTGAACCCTAATGGACAGCATAGTTGCTAAGGCTGTTAAGCCTTTAGACTTTTAGAATGTTTAGAATCTTCGCTAAGCCGATAGGTTTCAGCGGCTAGCTTTCTCACTAAGGGAATTATAAGCCTGTCCTAGCGATTTACGGCATAATGCCTCCATATTAAATATACTTTTCGCCTTAGCCATAATATATCCAACTGTAAAAATATGTGGAAAACCTTAAGAGCTCAACTATATCTCTAGCTCTCACATCATTTATATCTACGGTGACAGACGCGTTAGCAAGAGTCTTCCCCCTTTATTCCAGTGGAATTATACGTTGTCTTTGATTTAACAAGCCAGACAAGGCGATCCCAGGACAGTCCCATAAACCCTACGCCCATTCATAAGCCTACAGCAGAGCCCATTTTAAGCCTTTTTTGCATGAATCAGATTGAAAAATTGGTGGCGGACCCGGGGGGAGTTGAACCCCCGACCCTCGGCTTAGGAGGCCGATGCCCTATCCTGGCTAGGCCACGGGTCCACAATTAATTTTATTTTGGGTTAAAAATAAACTTTTATTCTTCTTAGGCGACGATTTCTTTATTGACCTGCCTATAGAATCCTTTTTCCAGCCATGTTCTGCGCATTACTTCTGTTTTTTCCGGATGATACTTTAATGTGTGTCCTGGTGCCAGTATTATTCCTCCGCTTTTTCCGAGGTGGCAGCATTCCTCGGTTTCCCTAACTACTTCCTCTGGGCTTCCTATGTCTAGGGTTCTTGCGCTCACACCACCCCAAAGCGATATTTTTCTTCCGAACCTCGCAATTATCTTAAGCCAGTCGTTGCATTCTCTCTGAATATTCAGTATGTCGACACCTATCTCCACCAGGTCGGGCACTAAATCCTCAACTCTTCCATCACTATGCTGATAAACTAGCACGCTGTTCCTCTTAGCTACCCGATAAAGCTTAGCCTGATAAGGCTTTATTAAAGCCCTCCATTTCTCCGGAGATATCAGTAGGCGATCCTCCATGCCCCAATCATCACCATAGCAGACTACATCAATATTAACCTTCTCGATAAGCCCCTCTGTTACAGCGATCTTTACCTCGGCAATACGCTCAATAAGCCTCTTCAAAGCGTCTTGATGTCGAAATGACCAGATGAAGAACCTTGTCATGCCTAAAAGCAGCCAAGCCCTCTCGAAGAGACCCCAACCATTATCACCTAGAAGCACAGTTCTCCCTCGATCAACCCTTGAAGCCTCCTCTATGGCTCGCCCAATCACATGCGGATCATATGGCGACGGCATGGGGTAATCGTCAACCATGTCCGGGGATTTTAAAGGATGATCCACTGGGAAGCTGTCTGAGCGTCTATCCTTAAGCTCCCATCGCACCCCCCATGAATCTAATCCGAAATCACATCTTTCAATTAATCCGTGATGAATCATGGTGGCCGATTTATCGAAGAGGGGGCATGGAAGCTAGTATGGTTCATCATGCTTAACGGCTAAGAGAAAGTTTTCGCGAGGGTTCATTGAGAAACCTCCTCTCAAGAAAATAGATGATTCTTAAACCCTTAATACTTTTCGGATAGCGGTGAAAGAGCTGAGATAAGGATAAATCAGTGTAGTCTCCCTATATTCTTAAGCGAGTAGAGTGGTTTGAGTTGACAATTAGGGATAGTTTTGGCAGACCCGTGGAGAATCTGCGGGTATCCGTGACGCAGAGATGCAATTTTAAATGCATCTACTGCCATCGAGAGGGTCAGCTGCTCGACTACAGCGTTGAGCTTTCAGCTGAGGAGATAGAGCGTATAGTTAGGGTCGCAGCCTCACTGGGCGTCTATGGGGTTAAGTTGACAGGCGGCGAACCCCTTCTAAGGAAAGATATTGTCGACATTGTGCGTAGAATAAGCGGTATACCCGGCATACGAGATATATCTATGACCACGAACGGCTTCTTTCTCAAAGAGTATGCTAGGCAATTGAGGGAAGCTGGGCTTTCACGTGTTAATGTTAGCTTAGATACCTTGGATGCAGAGAAATTTAAGATGATTACGGGCGTTGATGCACATGAGAAAGTTATTGAGGGGATAATTGAGGCTTCGAGGGCTGGCTTAAACCCGATTAAAATTAACATGGTTCTCCTAAGAGGAGTGAATTGCGATGAGATAGAGGATATGGTTAAATTTACTGGAGAGCATCATCTTACACTCCAGCTTATTGAATTGGAGCATCCGAGCGAAGACTCTTTCTACATGAAATATCATGTAAGCCTGGATGGCATAGAGGATGAGATTAGAGAGAAATCCTCGAAGATCATTATTAGATCGATGCATCACCGGAGAAAATATATTTTGAGGGGAGGAGCCGAGGTTGAATTTGTTAAACCGATGCATAACACAGAGTTCTGCCTGCACTGCAATAGGATCCGATTAACTTCCGATGGGAAGCTTAAACCCTGCCTATTCAGAAACGATAATCTCGTAGATCTGCTTAATCCGATGAGGGATGGAGCCAGCGATGAACGTTTAAGGGATCTTTTCATCGAAGCCATAAACAGGAGGAAACCTTTCTTCATGTAGCTCACTCATAAAGCTAATCTAAGAGTTAAATTAAATTCATAATTGGGCTGATATAGGAGTAAACAGGTTTTCGAGTTATAATAGTTATATATGAGCCCGCCAAGAATAATAATTTTATGAGTTTTCCACTTTGGGAGGGGAGGAAAGTTGAAGGGAAAGGTTATAATCTTGATGGGTTCGAGAAGCGATATGGATTTTTCACGTGAGATCGCTAAACATTTAGATGCGCTGGGCATAGAATACGAGTTTAGGGTTGCTTCAGCCCACAAGACCCCGAAAAAAGTTCTTGAAATACTTGAGGAATATGAAGGTGAAAAAATCGTCTACGTAACTGTAGCCGGCAGATCTAATGCTTTAAGCGCCTTCGTTGACGCCAATACGATAAAGCCCGTAATAGCATGCCCACCCTACTCAGAGAAATTTAGCGGCGCAGACATCTACTCTTCTCTCAGAGTCCCTAGTGGAATAGGTTCAGTTGTAACCATTGAACCTGAGGGAGCAGCTATAGCGGCGGCAAAGATACTCGCGCTGGAAGACCGAGAGCTAGCGGATAAGATCCGAAGATATCAGGGGTTAAAGAAGGATGAGATAGAGGAGGCTGACAGAGCGGTTAGAGTCAAGATAAAAACATAGCGATTGAACAATTATTCACAGTTAATTTTTAAGCCACAAAAATATGAGGGGAAGGCTCTGAGGAGAGTAGGCGTTTATTGGATAAGCTGAGGAATACCTTCAGACATCTTTTCTTCAGCGGGGACACTCTCTTCCATGGGAGAGACATCAGAGGGCGCTTCAATTTTCCCCTCGCACTTAACCTCTTCAACCGGCTTCGGCGCTACGCTCTCTAATGCTCGTTTTATTTCATTTATCTCATTCACTGTAGATTCCAGTCCGAGAGAAACGGCTTTACTCTGCCTCTCATATGTTTCATCATCTATTTCGCCAGCAGCGTGGAGAATTTCAATATTGGCTAGGAAGATCTCTAATATACCTACCTGTTTCTCTAGGCTCTCAGCCCTATTCCTCATTTTACAGGACAAGTTTTCCAGATACCTTTTCACATCGGATAGAGCGTCGCTTATCTCCTTATCTAAGCATTCATATGTTTGTTGCGAGATTCTATTGGAGGACAATAAATCGTCTAAAGCCTGCTTCTTCCTCCTCAATAGATCTAAATCCTTTGAGGCTAATTCAAAGGCATACTTCCATAGGCACACATTTAACACCCAAGCGTCTTTTGGGCATGTAAATAGATAATTTTTGCTATCATCATGGAATACTTATGTATAATATGCTAATTAATATGGGAATGATAAATTTACTCTAATTCTCTTATTGTTTAAATTAATATGGAAAATTTATATTGCGTAAATAAATATGATAAATTTAGATAAGTATGATCAAAAACTCAGTTGACAAAAATAAAATAAATCAAATTATTCAACGACGAATTTTAAAGAGTTTTATAGACATATTTATATTAGTGGAGCTTACAAAATCCCCCTTAAGCGGATATGATATTATGTCACTTATCCATAGGAAATTTAATCTCATGATAAGCCCTGGAACAATTTATCTGGCGCTTTACTCCCTGGAAAGGGAGGGGCTAATTAAAAGCAAAACTAACGATAACACTAGAAAAAGAGTATATGTTTTAACTTTTAAAGGCGAAGAATTCATAGAAAGGATTCTTTCCATGCAGGAGAATATTAAAATGCTAATATCGAAAATATTTTGTGAGAGGGGATATTTAACCTGCAAGTCAAATTTGACAAAAACTTAAATATATAAAAATGCAATCTTTCTTAATTAGAAAGATAGAAATTTAGGAGGAAATCTTCTAAATGGAGAAATCGGTCCCTGCTGTTAAAACAGTTGACGTCCACAAAGACTATTATCTTAGAGGTGAAGTTATTCATGCTTTACGTGGAATAAATCTCGAAGTGTCCCGCGGGGAATACCTGTCAGTTATGGGTCCTTCTGGTTCTGGTAAGACTACGTTGTTTAATATGATTGGCGGTATAGATAGGCCGACTAAGGGCGACATTTTTATAGATGGTATAGATTTGTCTAAAATACCGTCAAGATCCATGGCTTGGCTTAGGTGTCGTAAGATAGGCTATATTTTCCAGACATTTAATCTGATCCCCGTCCTAACAGCTAAAGAGAACGTTGCATTACCGATGGTTTTCCTAGGCGTTTCAAAGGAGGAGAGAGAGAAAAGAGCTATTGAATTACTTGAGATGGTTGGCTTAGGCGATAGAGTTAACCATCGACCCACAGAGCTTAGTGGTGGTCAGCAGCAGCGTGTTGCTATAGCTAGGGCTCTGGCTAATAATCCGGCGATAATACTTGCCGA
>JAOAJJ010000052.1 GCA_026414245.1 Candidatus Bathyarchaeota archaeon | reverse complement strand
ATATAGAGTGAATTTCTAATCCCATGTATGACTAGAGCCAGCACATCTCTACCCCGATTATCCGTTCCCAAGGGAAAAGCGCTCGAGGGTGGTTTTTCAGGCGGCCCCACAACTGATAGTGGATCAACAGGATACAATATTGATCCAAAGATACTCAGTAGAATTAAGCCCCCAAATATGCCTAGACTTACATCCAGCTTTTTTATCTTAAATAATTCTTTAATTATTCTCGGTATCAATTGCTATTCACCTACATAACCGGTTTTGATTCTCGGGTCGATGAAGGCGTAAATTAAGTCAACGATGAAGTTTGCGAGCAGCAGAGTTGAAACTAGGAGAATAAATGTTCCTTGAATCAGTGGATAATCTAAAGTTGAAAGCGCTCTAAATATGAGGAAGCCTGTACCGGGATAAGAAAACACAAGCTCCGTTATTAGAGCTCCCCCTAAAACCAGCCCTAAATTTATCGCTAGACCTGTTACTTGGGGTAGCATTGAATTTTTAAATACATATTGTAATATCTTTCTATCTGAAAGCCCTAGGGCATCAACGTAACTTACGTAGTCTGATTTTAATTCATATATAGCCATTGTTCGCATACCTATCGCCCATCCTCCTATTGCACCTATAACTATGGAAAAGAAGGGCAAGACATAATGATATAACATGTCAATGATGAAAGAGAATGTTAATGATGGTATCATGCCTGGGGTATAAGCTCCGCTTAACGGGAATCTTTTTAAGATTACGGCGAAGACATATAGAAGGAGCATGGCAAGCCAATAATATGGTGTTTGAGACAGTGTTATAAATGCCGTTAAAAGGACATTATCTGTAACTGTTTTCCTTTTGTATGCCGCTAAGGCCCCTAGGAGGTTGCCCAAGATCCATGATGTTATAGTGGCAGGTATTAGGAGACCTAAAGACCAAGGTAAATAAGAAAAAACTAGGTCAGCAACTTTTCTTGGATAAAAGGATATGGAAGTTCCGAGATCCCCCCAAATAGTCTTCCTAAAAACTCAAATAGTTGAATATATATTGGTTTGTCCATGCCGAATTCTTCCAACAACTTTTTATGCACAGTTTTTACGAGGTCTGGATTAGATTGAGCTTGCTGAATTATTTGGTATAAAAGTGATGCTAGAGGGTTTCCCGGTATAGCTCTAGGCAATATGAAGATTATAAACAAAAATACTAGGAAAGTCATTAATAAGAAGACCAGACGTCTAGTGATGAAGCGGACGAAAGGATTCATAAATTATCCTCATCTTATATGATTTTTATTTTTAAGATTTATTCTTTTCTTTTGGGTCTCCTAAAATTAAGGTTGAAGATGTGGAGATTTGCGCTTTAACATCTAATGCCTATATTCCCCAATGTACCTTACTTGGTGAGCAATTTTTCGCTTACAAAGTTATGTTCTAGTCTCCGTCTATTAGTTTTTCTAGTCTACTTCGACTATTGTTCTCCATCCCAAATATATCTGCCCATTTTTGGTCCTCAATTAGGCATCCCAGTCTTATGAATTTGTTTAAGTTTATGTCTACGCGCAATTCCAGCATCTTATTTTTTTAGCAGTTCTTCTGCATCTCTCCTCCGAGCTTTACCACCTTTAGATATTATATATGCGATTGAGGCGCATAGTGCTGCTAGGTCGTCTATTCGCCCTCTGGCCCATCTTGGCTCTCTGAGCCTCCCTTAGCGTTATGTAGAATCTTGCCTTATCCTATTGCTCAATTGCTGGATTCTTCGGTAGGATTAGCTTCTTCTCAAAGAACATTTTGGTTAGGGATTATCGCAATATATTGCGTGCCCTCTTTAACGTAATTTCCCCTCTTCTGTGGCATGCAACATGATGAGAGGGAAATAGAGTCGTTTTTCAGCCCTCTTTTCTGCATATGTTAATTGCAAAGAGGCAGAGTGGGTTAAAACGGAATCTGGTAGGCGGGTTTAGTGGGGCTTCCCTATATGAAGTCTAGGGATGCCTTTTCCCTCTGATATTTGGTCGCTATCAAAGAGAGGAAATATGTACAGGTCATGAGGGGTTTGAAGAAATAGTTTTGCTCAACTAATAAATAACCTTAAAATGAAAGACCGCTAAAATTCAGTTAATGGAAGAATAGACCGTGTCTCCATGATTCTCTTTCCGGGAAACGTGACCAATGCTCGTGAACAATTTTCCACTCGTCTCCAGCTTTAACTAAAACTATGGTTACTCTTGATCTCACATCGAAGTCCATGTTTCTAATTCTTCCACTATATTTTATGATAAATGATGTTAATGCGACATTATCGAATAAGTCTATTCTCAAATCTTTCACTTCATACCTATATTCTTTCAGAACTTTAAGCGCCTCAGCCTCCCTCTTCAAGCCATCCAATCCCTGCCGCTCAAAAGGTGGCCAATCATCAAACTTAGTGTAATTTTCTTTGTTGATGAGTCTCTGAACGGCTTCAGCATCTTTCCGCTTTATTCCCTCAATTCTCTGTAGGACGACTGATTTGACGGCTTCTTGGGAAGAGTTCAGTAGCCCTTTAATCTGTGTGATATTAAAGCCGCATCGTTTGCAGCGATCATAGCCCTCATTAATTTGACCTCCACAGTTTGGGCAATATGGCAACTCTTCCCCCTCGCATACATTTATTCGCTTCATATTTCTTAGCATAAACCTATTTATTTATTGGCGTTAACCTTATAGATATGTGGTCTGCGTGCGGCGGTAGGCGTTTTGATCCAGTCGGCAGCTCGCATTCCTCTTAAGTTAAGTTTTATACTATTGCATTTGCTTCCAAAGATGGGCTGGGAAACTTGGACCAACATAATTGAAATACTTTGAGAAATGCCGAAGTATTTAATATGTGCTGGTGTATGGGAGCCAGTTTAGTTTGAGCAAATAAACACATATATGGATGATTTCCGATTCCCTTTAAGGGAGCAGCCATGAGATACATTGCGAAGGAATACTATTTAGTTGAGCCATTCAAATTCGTCTTGAAGGAAAGGATCATAGATAAATCTCCCAGAGATTTTCTCCTTTTAAAGCCTATTGTTGCGGGTATATGCGGAAGCGAACTATTATATTTTAGGGGTGAGAAGGAGCCGGAAAAATTAAGAGCAAGGTTGCCGATTTGCCTGCTTCACGAAGGGGTCGCTGAGGTGGTTGAAGTTGGTGAAGGAGCGAAAATAAAGCCTGGAACCAAAGTTATTGTTAACCCCATGATTCCATGTGGCGCATGCAACCCCTGCAGAACCTCTAGAGAAAATTTATGTCAGAATGCAAAATATATGGCTGCTACGGCTGACGGCCTAGCGAGGACATACTTCCTATATCCAGAGAGGCGTGTATTGCCTATTCCGGAAGGGGTTGATATCGAGGTTGCGGCATTAACTGAACCGCTCTCGATAGCTTTAAATGCATTCGAGGAATCCGGTGCGAGAAAAAATGATAGCGTTGCCATCATAGGAGATGGACCAATAGGTTATCTTCTGGCTTTAATATCCTCTTATGTTGGGGGTATTCCACCCGAAAAACTCTACTTTATTGGCGTGGTGGATGAAAAGCTATCGTTAGCCAGCGACTTCGCTTCCACCATAAATTCGCTGAGAAATCACGCGGCGCTGAAGGAGATTTATGGAGAAATCGATGTTTCCTTTGAAGCCGCCGGTGGGAGAGCGCATAAGACAACTATAAGGGAATCAATAGATATTCTTAAACCTGGAGGAAAATGTATCTTACTGGGAATCTCGATGGGTGAAGTGCCCGTTGAGGTCAGTAAAATAGTGAATAGGGGATTAACCTTTAAGGGTTCTACCCGCAGTAGGATGGAGCATTTCATTAGGGCTCTGGAACTGTTAAGATCTCAAGATTTTCAAGATAGGGTTAAACGGATAATATCAGCGAAAAAATTTGTTATTAATGATGTAAATGATTTAACTGAAGCATTCAAGTACGCTGACACGGAGGAGGGTGAATCAAGGGTTAAACCCGGCAGAGTCATGGTGTATTTTCCATAATGGTTGAGTTCACATCCACGGATCAACTATAATCTTTATGGCGTTCATAGATCTATCTTCAAGACACCTCATCGCCTCAGCAAGTTTTTCTAGCGGAAACTTATGTGTTATAAATTTCTTAACATTAACTTTCCCAGAAGCTATTAGATCTAAAGCCTCCAGATACTGGCTTCTGTTAGAGGCGTTGGCTCCATGAATATGCAGTTCATTATAATGTATTATATTCGAGTCCAATAATACGTTTGAGTCATCTTTAGGTAATCCTGCAAAAAAGCTAATATCCGCGTCTACAGCCGCCATCTCGATAGCTTCCCTCTGAATATCTTTTGAAGAGGCCGCACATATTACGACGTCGGCTCCTAATCCACCAGTTAACTCTTTAACCTTTTTAACCGGATCATATTGGCTTGCATCAATAAATTCGTCGGCAGATGAGCCAATCTTTTTGGCAAGAATCAGCCTCGGAGACGTCCGGTTGATGAGAATAACCTTTGAGCCCTTTAGCTTGGCATACTCTACGTGGAGCATGCCGATTATTCCCGCTCCTAATACCGCGGTCGTAAAACCCGGCTCCCTCTTCCTGAACGGATACCAGCCGTTAATTACGCATGAAAATGGCTCAACGATCGTGGCTTCCTCGAAAGATACATTCTCAGGCACCTTGATTACACATCCCTGCCTTACGGCTTCCCTTGGCACAAGTATAAACTGAGCGAAGCCACCATTATATTGGTAGCCCATAGCCTTATACTTACGCCGACAACGGTTTTCCTCCCCTCTCCGACATGCATCGCACTCCCCACATCCGATAACAGTTTTAATAACCACCTTATCGCCAACAGATAGCCCATCGACTCCTTCACCCATCTCTTCAACTATCCCAGATATTTCATGTCCAGTTATCGGAACATCAATTCTTTTCTCGCCACGAAATATCCTTAAATCTGTACCGCAAACAGCACACGCTTTGACTCTGACCAAAACCTCACCAGGGCCGCATCTAGGTACATCGACTTCCCTCACTTCAAACTTTTCCCTTCCAACGAGAAAGGCAGCCTTCATCTTCATGAGCTGAACCCTTCTTTCAACCCCTTCAAAGCCAAAAATTTAGTAAGTTATAAAAACTTAAATATTTTTAGTTTCTCCTCTAAAATAAGAGAATGATTCAGAGTGATCGAAAGTTAAAGGATGAGTGTCAGCGTTTTCTAAGGGGTGTATCTGGGTCATGAAATGCAATTGTGCCGAGAACCTCCCCGAGAACGTGAAGGCGCTCATTGATTTGCTTGGTGAGCCTGAAGAAGGTGAATTAAATTATGCTGGGAAGAAAAAGACGCTGTCACGTTTAGAGGCGCTTAGAGAGCTTAAACGCCTCGAGGCGGAGGGACTTATTGCTCCGCCTAAAAAACATGGTTTCGTTAATGTGCATATTCATACAAGCGAGTCTTTCAGCGTCTTCAGATCGCCAGCTGAAGCCGCTTGGGAAGCATATAGATCCGGGCTAGAAATTTTCGGCATAAATGATCATTATACTATAGATGGCCACAGGGAGTTTGGTGAAGCGTGTAGAATTTTAGGGTTAAAGGCGGTCTTTAGCATAGAGGCCATAGCCATGTCTGAAGAGGCTAGAATAAGGGGTGAGAGATATAATGATCCGAAAAATCCGGGGCGAGTATATCTCTGCGGTAAAGGTGTAATAAGAAATCTTAAACCACATTCGCCGGGCGATGAGCTTCTAAGAACGATGAGGGGAGCTTTAAGAAAAAGATATGAGGAGATGACTGAAAAAGCTGGTGAGATTCTTAAAAAATTTGATGCATCCTTAAATTTGGTGTTCGATGACGTTTTAAAATGCACGCCACGTGGAAATGTTACGGAGAGGCATGTGGCGCAGGCGATAGCAGAGCTCCTTAGAAGGAGATTCCCTAACCCGCATGACTTAAGAAACTTTCTGCAGAAGATTTTTGGCGAGGTTAAAATCAGTCTTTCAAGCGATGAAGCCCTCCAAGACTTAATTAGAAATGAGCTTTTAAAGGCGGGTGGACCAGCCTATGTGGAGGAACCCGCCGAAGCCTTTCCAAGCATTGAAGACCTTGTCTCATTGTTTAGAGAATATGGTGCAATACCAACGTATCCTGTTTTAGGCAACCCTATCACTGAAAGAGAGGCTGATCTAAACTCCCTCTTCGATGAGCTTGAGAGCTATGGAATATTTGCCATCGAGGTTATTCCAAAAAGAAATACTGAAGAGAGGCTTAGAGAGATTTTGAAGTGTGCGGAAAAACGAGGTCTTCCAGTTTTTAACGGAACAGAGCATAACACTAAGTCCCCACAGCCACTTGTTGACGAATTTTCTAGAAGACCAGAATTCCTCCAAACATTTAAGAGAGGAGCCTATCTGATTCTTGGGCATCAGTTTTTATCAAAGTATGCCGGAATAGGCTACATTGATTCCACTGGGCACCTAACCTTTAAAGACAGAGTCTTCGGCGCCTCTTTCTTCTCTTTTCTAGGCAGAATAGTTTGGCCAGACGATGCTTTAGAATGGTTTAGGGATGTCGGAGAAGAAAACACCCTAAAAATCGCACTTGCCCTCTATGATATTTTAGGCGATAAACCTTGTTGCTGGAGTGTTAAACCTGGTTTTAGGCTGCCGAGAGAACTGCTGAACTCCATTAAATTAATTGATGGAGAGAAGCCTCAAATAGAGGTGGAAGATGTTTTCAGGGAGAAACTTAAGGAAATCGTGAAAAACTTTTTCCTGGAAGATAAAAACTAATGTTGCTTGCACAGCCCCTACACGTTAAAAGATCTTTCACCTCATTACCTGTCCACCGGTAACGGGGATAGCTTGCCCAGTCTCATATTTCTGCTCAATCACGTAATAAATTGCGTTCATTATATCCTCTATAGCGCATCCCCTACCCATAGGCACCTTAGACTCATAGTATCTCCTTACATCCATAACAGTCTTTGCTCCCGGAACCTTACCAGCCTTCAAATACTGTATAAACAACCCCTTCTCCGGATCCGACCATAAAGGCCCGTCAAAGTAGTTTCCGGGGCATATAGCGTTGACTTTAATGCCATCTTCCAGTAGCTCAAGCGCAAAGCTCTGTGTCAATCCAATGCCGCCGAATTTACTTCCCGCGTAGGCGGCATTCCTGTAGCTTCCCTGCAAACCCGATTTTGAATTTATTTGGATTATGTCCATCCAACGGGATGGGGCGCGTTTATGCTGCTCAGCCATCACTCGCGCCACATGTTTGACGCAGAGAAAGTATCCGGTGTAATTTATCTTTGTTACCAGTTCAAAGTCCTCTAACGGCATCTCTTTAACGCTTCCAGCTCTAACTATACCCACACTGTAAACCATTATGTCGATCCAGCCGAATGCTTCAACAGCTTTTTTAACCATTTCTTCCACCTCTTTCTCATTAGTTACATCAACCTTTATTGCGATAGCTCTGTTGGGACCATATTGCTGGTTTATTTCTTCTGCGATTTTTTGCGCTCTCTCAAAATTTATGTCCGCGAGAATAACACGCGCCCCCTCCTTAGCGAAATCTTTGGATATTCCCTCACCTATGCCCCCAGATGCACCTATCACCAGGGCGACTTTCCCCTCAACCCTTCCCTTCCGAGCCTCATTTCCAGCCATATCACTCCCCCTAATGGAATTGTGGAGACTTCTATTTAAGGGAAATCCCATAGAAACCTTCTACTTAATGTTCTCGCTATTCTTTGAGTTCATTAAATGTGAATTGCTCTTCCGGAAACCGCTAACGCTGCCTCCATAATAGCCTCGCTTAGAGTGGGATGGGGGTGAATGGTTCTGCCTAGCTCTTCAGATGTGCATTCAAGCCTCATGGCGACCGAAACCTCACTGATC
>JAOAJJ010000051.1 GCA_026414245.1 Candidatus Bathyarchaeota archaeon | reverse complement strand
ATGTGTATAAGAGACAGGACAATAAATAAGGCTCGTGATCTGGGTATCGAAGTAATATACGGTGATACTGACAGCTTATTCCTTAAAAACCCGACTTCGGAGCAGGTCAAAGCGCTGTCTGAGTGGGCTGAAAAGGCTCTGGGAATGGAGCTGGACGTTGACAAATACTATCGGTATGCTGTTTTAAGCTCAAGGAAAAAGAATTACTTGGGGGTCTTAGAGGATGGAAGCGTTGATGTTAAGGGACTTACCGGGAAAAAGCGGCATATACCACTATTTATAAAAAGATATTTTGACAAGATTGAGGACACATTAAGCCGCGTTAAAACACCAGCTGAATTCGATGCAGCGAAAAAGGAGATCGAGAAGACGATACGCGAATGCTACATGAAGCTTAAAAACCGCGAGTGGGAGGATATAAACGATTTAGCCTTTGAAGTTGTTCTGGGGAAAGTGCCTGAAGCATACGATAAAACTACGCCCCAACATGTGAAAGCCGCGCTTATACTGCTGGCTAAGGGCGTTGAGATAAAGGCGGGGGACACGATAAGATTTGTGAAGGTTATTAAGGAGCCTTTCGTTAAACCAGTCCAGCTGGCAACATTAAAGGAGATAGATGTTGACAAGTATGTCAGCTATTTAAGGTCAACATTCGACCAAATTCTAGACGCATTAAACCTAGAGTTCGACGAGATAATAGGATTAACTAGACTTGAACAATTCATGTGATAAAGGATTTAATTGCTTAGATTAAGCTAGGCTTCCTCAGACAGCATAGATTGCCGCTTAAATTTACTATTTTTACTATTTAGATAAATGTTGCGACGCTGGGATTTTTCTTTAGATAGCGCTGAAAGAATAGTAAATACGCTGGGGAAGATCCTTCACACCCGATTAATTTAATAGTAGCCGTCTCTCACGTTTTAAAGTCCATCTAAACAATGATAAAAATATTCCTCCAGAGTTGAAGATTTTGCCCTTCCCTTGATATACTTTTGCAAAATTCAGATACGGTATGATACTTACTTCGCAAATAACAAGACTTTGACTTAATTCCTATTTTCGGGAAAGATTTAGGCTTAGAAAGGGGTTTCTAAACTTAAACTAAAAATTTATTTTATGTGCATAGCCTCATATTCTTATATGCAATATATTGATAAACCCTTTAAGCCAAACTGAAAGTAAACCTGGAGGAAGAGCTTAAGCCATAAGAATTGAGCCATAATACAATGAAAAATGGGAAGTTGCCGAGTGATTTAAGAGTTACACTTGCTTTTCTTCGTGTTGGCGCCTTTTATTAGTTTGTAGAAGTATTCTCTTTACGGCGCCTTCTATCAGCGCTCCTAAAGGCATATAAAAGATTCCTAGCATTGGGAGAAGAATATAATTGTTAAGTTCTAGGGCATCTACCGGGTCTCTTAATCCATCTCTATCGATATCTAAGCTTTGTATTTCAACTTTTGCAGGACCTATCTCAACATAGATTTCTCCACTACCAAACCTAAATTCCTCGGTGAGCGGCAAGATAACGGTTTTGATGACCACCTTATTTTCGCCGCTCTTTAAGTAGCGTCTCCAATTAAGCCACTCCTCGTGCTTAATGCTCACGCCTTCTATCTTTGTCTCCCATTCTGGAGGAACTATTTGTCCAGCGCTACTAACCTCGGATCCAGACTCAAACACTTCATCCCGTATATTACACATGACTATCTGGTCGCCGTAGTAAATTGTGAAGTTTAATCTGCAAGTTCCACTGGCAGTAAGGCTTCTTATCCTAATGTAGAAGTTTATGGACGGCTTCACCCCATAGCCCTCAGACTTACCATCTAAAGTAAACGAGATATCATGCCTACACTCGAATAGGAATAGCTTACTAGTATCTCCACTAAATTTATACACTGCGCTGTCACTATGATTGACGAACAAAGGGATGTATATTGATTGTATCAGCGGGCTGACAATCAAGCTCGCAATAGAAAGCTCATCATTTTCGATATATGGGCTTTGAGTGGATAGGAAATCTACATACCATCTGTGGCCGCCGCCATTAAAGGTATACCAGTAGTCCCATTCACCGCCTCCTTGCCAATAGCATCTGCCAAATCCCACACTTACTCTGGTGATCGACACCTTTATATCCATCTCAAAAATTGCGTAAGTTGAACCGTGGCAATGCTCTGTTACAGGCCCATCTGTATCTCTAATCTTATTGAGCTCTTTATATCTGACATCAAACCAGACGGAGCCGTAGCCACCATAGCTAACCTCGCAAAGGTCGTCCGCACAGGTCTTCTTATCTACACCATAAATGTAGAAAGTTCTATCCCAAATATATCCTAAGGGAGACTCGCTGATCTTTACGGCATACGATTGATCATTATAAACATACTCTTGCCACCGACAGAGCCTAAAGTCCCCTGAGCACTCGCCATTAGAGCGGTTGAGGGCAACAGCTGTGCTTATCGAACTTTCCACGCCGAAGGGAAAAGAGAACTTTATTCTCGAAGACCATCCAGTCTCACCCTCAGCCTTCCCATTATATGGCGCGTTAATTAGGAGACGCGGCGTCCAAAGATCCTTAGTTTGACCAGGCGTCCAAGCATGTGCGGACTGAATAAGGATTTTGCCAATCATGCTAAGGTAAAAGATTAAGAGAACTTGAGAAATTACAAATGAAGACCCTAAAAATTTCGAGCCCTCTTCCTTATTATGATTATGCTCCATAAGGCCCACCTTATAATTTAACTGTATATTTTTGTCTATAGACAAATATTTACAAAAAAAGATATAAATTTTTCTCCTGTATTTTTAAGGAGATCTCAGTGAAAGAAAGATGATTTAGGATTCGGAGGATCTCAACTTTGCCAGCCAGTTCTCATAGCATCATGCAAGGAACCTTCTTATCTGCCGGCTCTCTGAAGAGACATAAACAGGAAGTTATACTTTTAGGCAGTCCATTTTTCTTGATCTACTTAAGCTATTTATCATTCCACTAGTGTTCCATAGTAATGTATCATCTTGAACATTTACGCCCGGCTACTTCCACTAAACAAAATCTTCAGATGTTTGATGTGCGCTATTTGTTCCACTAGAGACACTGGCCATGCTGAGAACCGATCCCAGCAGTGTGTTAGATGAAAATGATCTGGCAGGCGCTGAATATCTAAAGCCAAATAAAACTTGGTTAGTAGTTCTTACGCTAGCGCGAAAGTACCCTCTTACGTAAGTTGTTGCGCTAAAGCGGCTGCGATGAGGATGATAGAGGTCTAGGAATGTTAGGAGACGATTATGCAGAACTTATAAGGCTGAGGGCCCATTGGCCTTGACCCCTAACACTGACTACTACCTCCGCGGAAGCGCAGTCAAGTAAAATGCTTCCCGTTGGCTTTGCATATATTCCGGCAGCTAGTCTAAAAGCCATTAGTGGGAATTTTCCAGTATGCTGGGAACATATATGAATTTTACTTGAGGAAGAATGAAAGCCTCGGATTTTACGTCCATCTTTAGAGCTTTGGTCTCAATTTTTCATTTGCAATCGCCAGCATAAGTGGAAGTATAAGCGATGTGAGGAATATTATTTGGTTGTTTCCTTCCAGGTTGTCTACGGGATCCGGCACTTCATCAGCGTCCGTGTCCAAGCTTTCCACGATCAGGCTCACTGGACCTATCCTAATGTCAGCAAATCCCCTCCCATAATTATGCAATATAGGCGCCACTGTAACTAGCAGGATTAACGTATTGTTTTTCATAATCAAGTTAGTCCATGCGCCTCCTCTATTTATTGGAATCTCTATTGTTCCCTGTGATCCGCCTGAAGCAACTATTTCCTCGTCACGCACTAATCTGAAAAATTCCTTACCGTTAAGCAGGACTGTAATGTTTATTCGGCAGAAGCCCTTGGAGCCCTCGCTGCTGCATAAGAAAGTGAAGGCTGCAAGCGCTCTTATTTTATATCCCCTTGGGTTTCCAGCTAGCGTGAAGTTTATATAAGTAGCATTGGGCTTAAAACGAAATGATCCATCTAATGGACATGTTATTTTCACATTTTGATCCGCTATATGGGTTACTAGAGGCGCTATTGACTGAGCGATAAGAAGAGGCTTTATTATAAGCTCTTTTGCCACAAAAATGTTAATGAGAAGCCAAAAATAGAGGAAAGCGCTTCTCCGTAAATCTCTCATGAGAATAACATCTTTAACTATTGTACCTAGGTTTTTAGGCGGAGGTTTGGGGCATGCTTTAACCTGCATATCAAATTTCTCAGCAACTCTTTTCTTGGCCAAGATAATTGCCTCCTATACGCAAATATCTAGCGAATATCTTTTTGGCTAGATGTGTCGGAGCCGCCTTTAGGTCTTCTTCTGTGAGATCTACCTCCCTTTCGCGTGCTTCTGCGATCAGCATTTCCCTGCATCTGTTTGCTCGCTCACATTCACCGCACCTCCCCTCGTAGAGGTACCAGGTCTGTACGCCATTCGCCTCAGAAAAGCTGATCACCACCGGTATCTTGTATGATGGGCTATAGGCCTCTAAAATACCGTTTACTGGATCCACGTGTAGAATGTTCAGCTTATTCATGTGGGCGATCTCGATCAAAGTCCTTTCAACCTTAGAGTCAATCGCCAGAACAGCCCTATTAACCTCCTGCCTCAGGGCGCCAATCTCCCTAGCAATCTCAGACTGCCTTAAACCCCTCCTACGCAACCTCCAAATAACCAACTGTTTAGGAGTAAGCGGAAACAAATCCATATCCCATCAACAATTGTATACTTACATCTATTTAAAGGACCTAAATATTTAAGCCTATCGTTAGCGTCCTGATTTGGGTGATAAAGTAGCGCCTAATGATACTAAGGTGGTAATCAATAAAGATTCCCGGATCAATCTATTTTTGATTTTATTCCGCGGTCACATAAGAGTAATGCTGGAGAAGGACGCCCACATGTTGAGGTCTCCATAGGGTAGCTGATATGGATACAAAAAGCCATGTTTATGATGATCCCTATCACTTTTACAATATACCTGAAACAAGCTTAGACTTTGATACTTAGATATTGCTTTATTTACTATTGAGCCAGATTTAGCGATTTAGAGGTTAAGACTTTTAAAAGAAAGATTTTATACGAATGGTTAGACCATGGTAATTATGAAGGTAACTAAAGCTCACAATTTACATATTTAACGAGTTTGAGCGCATAATCTTAAACGAAATTAAGGCTATTACTCAAGCTCATTTCATGGAAGAAATAACAAATAGCCGATGTTATAATTAATCAAAAACGTTGGAAATTATTTTTGCAAATTTTTTATTATCCAGAAAACTACTTCATTAGCAGCAACTTCATTTCTTTTAGATTAGTTCTTTTTAAAGTTATGCGGGATTCAACTTATCATCCAGTATAAAAATATCTACATCTGGAAAAACTTAAGCCCTACGTAATTATCTACAGATCTTTCAGAGATACATAAGACTATTAACAAGCATTAATAATGCGAAGATACCAAACTATTCAGGGATCTCTAAAATTCCCTCTAGATAGAAGGGGGTCTAGTGTGGCGGAGCCCATAGGGAGAAAATCTATAAAGAAGACCTTGGAGAGCTTGAAGACTTACGTAAACCTTAAATCCGATCTTTTCAGGGTTGAGGAGAAATGCTTCTATAAAATGCTTGAGGATATTAGAAGGGAGATGGATGAGGAAGATAAGAGTAAAAGAGATGTAGACTTCATAAGCACAGTTTTAGACTACAGTAACAGCGTAAGCGACCTGATAAGGGCTCTGCTACTATACATTGAGGCACTTGAAACCTACATATCTGAACTCGACGAGACATTTGATAGCCTACTGGAGGACGCTAAGAAAACAGCTGAGCAGCAGATACAGGAGATGAAACGTGATAAACCACCATTCTACGGCTGATGGCTAATAAAGGGCGTTAACCGTAAAACCCATGCTTTTAGGAACCCTCATTCTTAAACTTTAAATCATTCAGATAGAATAAAGCTTGCCAGCTATAAGGGAAGAGGAGAATGATATGATGGGGTATAGTAATATTAAGACACCAATAATAATCGTGAACTTTAAGACCTACGCTGAAGCCACCGGTGAGAAAGCCGTTAAGCTGGCTGAGATGGCTGAGAAAGCCAGCGTCGAGACGGGTGTATGTATAGGCGTGTCCCCACAGTTTGTAGATATATATAAAATTGCCAGAAGGGTTAGTATACCAGTCTTCTCCCAGCACATCGACCCGATAGAATATGGGAGCTTCACCGGACACGTGCTCCCGGAGTCGGTGAAGGAGGCTGGCGCCGTAGGAACATTAATAAACCACTCTGAAAGAAGGCTTAAGTTAGCTGATATAGACGCCGCCATAAGGAGAGCGCGTGAGGTTGGGTTAATCTCAGTCGTGTGCACTAATAATACGCCTGTAAGCGCTTCAGCCGCAGCCCTAAAGCCGAACATGATCGCCGTGGAGCCGCCTGAGCTTATAGGTACAGGCATACCGGTTTCAAAGGCTAAACCCGAGGTTGTTACAAGCACGGTTGAAGCCGTTAAGAGAATAAACCCTGAAGTTATAGTTTTATGCGGGGCTGGGATAACTAACGGCGACGATGTCTCCGCAGCGATAAGGCTTGGAACCGAGGGTATTCTGGTAGCCAGCGGCGTAGTGAAGGCTAAAGATCCATATAAAGTTATGGTGGATTTTGCGGAGGCGGCGCTTAAAGCTTAATGCTAGAATCTTAAACGATTTTATAGGTGTGTTGGAGCGGAATCAATTGAAGGTTGGTGTTGACTGCGCATTATGCCTATTCCAGAGGGGTTACTTCGAGGTTCTTGAGGCGACTGAAGACCCGGATTTGAGGTTTAAGGCATTAGCCCAGATCTTTTACATGCTTGCCAAAAATTTTAATCGGGAAGCCGTACCAGCCGTTTTAGGCACGATGCGCGAGAGAATAATTAAGCGTGTTACAGGCAACCCGGATCCATTTGCGGAGAAAAAGAGAATATGTAACATCGAGGCTATGAAGGTTCTTCCACTAGCCGAGATGATGGTTTCCGGTGAGAAGACAGATGAGATGAGGTTTAGGAAGGCTTGTTTATGCGCCATTATGGGCAACGTTATAGAGTTTGATATACCAGGTCATACATTTAACCTCGGTGATCTAGGCAGACTTATATTTGAAGCCGAGCAAAGCTTAGCTGTAGACGACATATCGGAAGCCTTTAAGGCTGCTGAAGGATCCGAGCTTATTGTCTACTTAGCGGATAATGCTGGCGAAATAGCGCTCGACATCCCTCTGATAAGGGAGCTGAAGAGAATTGGCGGCAAAGTAATTGTCGCTGTTAAAAATGAAGCTGTCTCCAACGATGCGACGTTAGAGGATGCTATACAGGTTGGAGTTGATAGGGTGGCTGATAAGGTAATTACAACTGGGAGTGATGCGATGGGGCTTATGCTATCTGAGTGCAGTCCAGATTTCCTGGAAATATACGAGCGTGCAGATTTTGTGGTTGCGAAGGGTATGGGTAACGCTGAAACAATAACTGAGATGAAGTTGAAGGCGCCGCATCTTCTACTCCTTAGAACAAAATGCTTGAATGTCGCCAGCTATTTTGGGGTTGAAAGAGATAAAAACATAGCTAAAATCATATATCCAAGATAGATGCTGGAAAATGTTAACCAAGATTAAGCATAAAGTTCAGGAAATAATTTCCGCAGAAGCCAAGCTGATGCATAGCGTTGGCTTAAAACCAAATATGGTGAGCGCTTTAGGCGCCGCTTTAGGCCTACTCTCGGGGGCAGCCTACTGGGCTGCTGGAGCATTATCGGTTGGCTTAAATGCCTATAGAGTCAACCTGCTCTTAGCAGCTACACTGCTAATGTTTTCAGGCTTCTGCGACGCTTTAGATGGAGCCCTAGCTAGACTTTATGGAGAGGCAACAGTTTTAGGCGGCTTCTTAGACTCCCTACTCGACAGATACGTGGATTCAGCAGTTATATGCGGCTTAATTTTAGGC
>JAOAJJ010000004.1 GCA_026414245.1 Candidatus Bathyarchaeota archaeon | reverse complement strand
CTCATAGACCCAGCTAAACCATATGGGTTGCCGATGGCTAAAACTATGTCGCCGACCTTGAGGGTTGAAGAGCTTACTATTTCTAGGGGGTGATACTCTTCCGGCGCATCTGTCTCTAAAACTGCTAGGTCTGCATACCGGTCGTAGCCGAGCACTCGGGCAGCGTAACTATTCCCGTTAGCGAAGGTTACAGTTATATTTTCAGCGTTTCTGATCACGTGGTAATTCGTGATTACAACTATTCTACCAGTGAAATTATAGATGAAGCCGGATCCCTGAACCCGCTCATAGTAATAGCCGAAGAGGCTGTATTGCCGTACTAGCCCCCTAACCATAACGACTGAGTTTTTAACCCGCTCATAAATTTCTGAGAGAGAAACATTCTCACTTAGAAGAGCGCTATATTGAGGGATACTTTGGGCTAAGGTGTTTAGGGAGACCTGCAAGTTTTCAAGGTTCGTCTCAAGATCCCTGATTTGACTCTTTAGTCCGCTGATCTCCTCTAGGGCGCTCCTATAACCCATTACGTATCCGAGGTATCCCGCTGTAAGAAAACCTATTATCAGCAGGATGACGATTATGGTTAAAGCCTTAAGTTTCCCGCCTCTTGGTTCTTCTAGAGCACGCAGCATGGCTTAGCCACCTTTCATTAAAGGTTTAATCTCCTACACTTTATATTAAGGATTTCTCGGAATTCATTTCGAGATTTATTGGAAGAAAAATGTTGGCAGCCAACCTTAAGTTTCTGCTAAAAACCGCTTTTTACCAGCTGCTCATCAGTTTTCGGCTTCATAAACTCCCTTAAGAGCACGGTTGCGTAAGCCCCTTTACGGAGAATAAACTTAAATTCAACAGAATTTTCTGAGGGGGCTTTTTCCCCCGAAATAATTTTTGTTTCCATGCCGATGCTTTTCTCCACCGCCAACCTTAATCCGCCGAGAACATTAACTTTGAGAATTTTAGCTCTCTGAAAATCCTCTCTGGATAAACCCTCCTCCTCAAGCACTTCGGCCTCAAGCTCCCCTTGTAAACCTTTTGACGGAAGCTGCTTTAACCCGATGAGCGGTAATGCTAACGCCATCCGCCCCGCTTTAATCTCCTCGTTTACGGAGGAGACATTACTTTCCTCGACTTCGATAAAAGCCTTTTCAGGTAATCCAGCACTATCCAATTTTACAGCGTAATCGCCGACAAGCGCCTCCTTTAAAGGCATCCCACGCTTTATCCTCTCACTCAAAAATCTGTTAAAGAGATAGGATTGATAGGATTGTATGAAGAGCTCGCGGAAGCGTGGCGGAAGCTTAAGTAATGCGCCTAAATAGTCACGCGGAATATTTGAGAGATGTTTAAGGATTAGTCTCTCGTATACCAGAGTTTTAGGGAATCTTTTAAGCGCTGTTTTAAAGTCCATGTTTTCTTGAAGATCTCTCCTCGCCTCCCTAGCCTTAATGCATTCGAAGGGGCTTATATAAGATAGGAAAGTCATTACAGCGCCTTTAAAATCGCCCTTAAGTATGCTTTTACCAACCAGGTGAGTTATTGGTCTAAAAGCCCCAAATCTTTGATGCCCGAAAAAGTTTGGTATGCCGCCGAAATCTTCTAGCTCGCTGCAAATTTTTCTAATCCTATCTTGAATAGTCTTCTCCTTAAGCTTTACCGATCTAATGATTACTTTAAACATGTTTCCAAATATCTTTTTAGGCGAGATATCTTCATCCGCATAGCCTAAGGGCTTGATAACTATGTCCTTAATGTTTATGCCGGTAACCCTGCTAATCGGTATTCCACCTATACTTATATACTGGGCTGTAAGCGCATTAGCATCTTTTATTCCGGCAAACCCAACCCTACTCGAATCTACGCCTATTATCTTAGATATCTCCTCTATCGCTAGGAGGGTATCCCAACCCCTCTTAATTAAAACGCATATAAGATGCCGCCCATGATCCGCGAAAGACCTGAGGTTAGCTTCCGGGTAGACGGATGCCTTAGACCCATCCGCCAGAATCTCTTCAACAATAAAATCTTCAGGTGAACTCTTAATAACTCCGCCTATACCCTGCGTCCGTGAAGCATAAACCTCTATCCCAACATTTTTCTCTATTTCCGGAACCTTAATCATCGCCGGATCCTCAGTAAAGCGGTAAGCTTCCCGTAACCTTATCAATCACGCTAGATGGGGCTGGACCTATGCCGAGCGCCGTTATCGTGCCCGGCTTAAGCTCAGTTAAACCCATATCTGAGATTAGGGCTGTTGGGAGACCTAGTTCCTTAGCCTTCCTCTCCAGGTCCAGTAGCTCTGCTTCAGAGTTAACCCTCAACACAATCTTACATTGTCCACTTTCAATCCATTCCTTCCACCACGATGGGTGAGTTTTTCTAGCCTCCTCAGACGATGAGATAGCTGCATGGCTTGCTTGAGCAGCGGCTTTACCCGGACTCATTTTTAAGTCTGATCTAAGCAATATCACCTGCTTAAATCTGCTTTGGCTGAGCATGCCTAAACACCATCCTCTATGCTTCCTCAGGAGTTAATAGGATGCTTTTATGCTGCTCTGAAGCCCAGGTTTTTATGTTCATATAGATCGGCATGTTAGAAATAAATATTTACATACTTTTAGATCAGATAAAGGGGATGTTATGTTGCTTGAATCAAAATTTCACCCTGTAAAGTTTTTGACCCCCGCGGAAAACCATAACGTTTTTTCCAGCGATGTATTTATAATAGCATCAATCTTACTTGTTTTATGGGGTCTTAGCGGTGAACTGGGAGCTGCGTTGGAGAATTTTATCGGATGTAACCACGGATCTCCTTAGAGGGGGCGTGATGGTGCCGCCTAACATAATTAATGACTTACGCTCCGCAAAAGTTATTTTAGAGATCCTTAAAGTTGATAGGTCGCAGCCTGAAAACATATCTCGCCTAGAAGATTGTTTAAGTAATGTTGAAGTCTATGTTCTTACAGCTGCGAGGGGCAAGTTTGGTGAAAAATATGTTGAAAATATTTTGAGAAGGTTATATAGTATGGAGGTGGAAAAAAGCGGGGAAGAGATGCGATTATTTTTCCATCCAGGTTTACCGAGAGATGAAAAATGGATTAGAGTTAAGATAACCGATGAGACCCCGCTTGAAGTTCTTGAGAGCATTGCCGGAGAACTCGGCTTAAAGCTTGAAGCTGAAAGCGGTAGATATGTGCTTGTGCACGGTGGAGAAAAGGAATTAAAGGATTTTGTTAGGCGAGTATCCGAAAAAATTCACGGTTCTAAGAAGAAATAGATTATGCAATATCATAATCACAGAAACTTACCGAATTAACTGATTAGAATGTTTAAATGCGGGCGACAGCCCTCTAAGGGGAACAGCGGAAGATGCCGCACATTAAACGTATTGAAATAAACGGCTTCAAAACATTCGCCCATAAAACTACGTTAGCGTTTGATAGAGGGTTCACTGCGATAACTGGACCTAACGGCAGCGGCAAGACGAACATAATTGACGCCATACTTTTCTGTTTAGGCGAGTTAAGCGCTAAAAGGTTGAGGGCGGAGAACTTTTCGAATTTAATATTTAATGGCGGAGAGAAATCCAATGTAAGAAAGAGTGAGGCTAAAGTAACAATACAACTTGATAATTCTGATGGGCGCTTACCTGTCGAGACCACGACGGTCACCATATCCCGGGAAATCGATAGGAATGGTGAAAGTGTATACAGGATAAACGGTAGGAGAGCTCCGAGAAACCATATGTTGGAGATTCTTTCAGTAGCCGGCATAAGCCCCTATGGGCATAACATTGTCCTACAGGGAACTCTGACACGTATGGCTGAAATATCGACGATTGAGAGAAGAAAGATTATTGAGGATATGCTTGGAATAGCCCAATATGATGCTGAGAAAGCTGAGGCTGAAGGCAAGCTTAAGGAGGCTGAAACCGCTATAAAGACGGCTTTAGGGCAGATAAGCGAAATACAGAGGAGGGTTGAAGATTTAGAGCGGGAGCGGAACAATCTTCTACGCCACAATTTTCTTAAGCGTGAGGTCGCCCGCCTAGAGGCTGTTAAAATATCTAGGGAAATTAGGAGGCTTGAAGATGAGGCGAATAAAGTTTCAGGAGAGATCTCGGAGATAAGGGAGAAGAATAACGGGATATTAGAGCTTAGAGAAAACCTTCGCCTCAAGCGTCGGAGCATAGATGCCGAGATGCGGAAACTCGGCTTCGATGAAATCGAGAAAAAACGGGAGCGCATCATTGAGGTTCAGATGGAATCTAGGAACCTAAAATCTAGGCTTAACGAATTAAGCGCAAAGATTAACGGTGGAAAAATTGAGCTTGAGAGATTAAGGAAAACTAGGGAAGATCTTCAGCGGCAGCATGAGGAAGTAAAGGTGGAGATCAATCGATCTGAGGAGAAAATAAAGCAGCTATCTGAGATACTAAATCAAGTCGGTAGAGAGATTGTGGAAAAGCAAACCCTTTACAATTCATTCTCAGAGGATCTGTCCAAGATTAGACTAGCATTTGAAGAGAAATCTAAGCGAGTAAGCGAAATAGAGTTGCAGCTAAGCCAGATACGTGAAGATAGAGTGAAGATTGAAAGCGAATATGGGAGAGTTCAGTCTAGGTTAAGTGTATATGTGCAAAGGCTTGAAGACTTAAAATCTAAGAGGAGTGAGCTGAAAGAATCTCACAGTAAGCTTTGCGGGCTATTAGCGAATCTAGAGGGCGTATTAAACGATCAGAGAGAGCAGATGAAAAAACTCCAGGAGGCTTTAGATAGACGCATTAAACAGAGAGATCTTATTAGAAAGGAGATGGAGAACGCTGAGAAGATCGCAGATCTAGCTAAAGAAGCTCTAATAGAGTTTGAGGCACGGAAAGACCTCATGAGTAAAATCAACCCAGAAGAACTCGCCCTAAAAACCCTTGAGGAGCTGAGCACCCTAGGAGTTATAAGCGGCATACATGGCAGGCTTAAGAAACTCATAAAGATTGAGAAGGGCTATGAGAGGGCTGTTGAAGCCGCGGCTTCAGGCTGGCTTGATTCCCTCGTAGTTAATGATTTAGACGTTGCCTTCACATGTATAGAAACGTTAAAGCGCATGAAACTTGGAAGAGTTAAGGTGATACCGTTAAACACTCTCTCAGGAAACAAGAATACTATTAAAACTAGCGATATTGAAGGGGTTAGCGGGCCGATCTCGTCTTTTGTCAAATGTGAGAAGCTTTATGAGCCCGCTGTGAACTTTGTTCTAGGCGATACGCTGCTAGCCATGAGTGAGGATGCTGCCATAAGGGCTTCAAAAGATGGCTTCAGAGCGGTCACGTTAAATGGTGACCTATATGAAGCCGGTGGGGGGGTTGAGAGCGGCTTCTATAGGGCTCCTATAGATATATCCTCTTTCATACCGAGTGAAAAAGCTTTAAAGAACCTAGAGCAGGCTGTCAAAGCCCTTAGGAGCTATTTAGAGAACAGGGATAATATAGTTGCGGAATTGGAGAGTGAGGTATCGAAAACCAGGGGGGATATTGCAAGTCTCTCCGAGACCCTAATTAAGTTTGAGGGGGAATTTGAAAGAGTTAAAAAAGGCGTTTCACAGTCTGAGATGCAGATTAAGCGTGTTGAAGAAAACATAGAAAACATGCTAAGTCGAATAGAAGAGGACAAAGCCCGTTTAAGCTCGCTTGAAGACAAAATTAACGAGATGAACGAGAAAGAGGGGTCTTTAAGCAGGGCTCTTGAGCAGGCGAGAAAAGAGTTGGACTTGTTAAAAGCGCAGGACGTTAATGCCAGACGTGAAGCTTTAGCCGACGAGATAGTTGCTTTAAAACAAAAGTATAGTCAAATCGAACTGGACATCTCGATGGAGAAATCTAAGATAGAAACTATTTTAAAGAGAAAAATGAGAGATTTAGCCGCCCAAATAAATGAGGTTTCAGAGCGGATCTCCAGTCTAGAAAAAGAGGTTGGAGAGGCTGTTAAAGAGGAGGTTGAAGCCCGCAGAAGAATTGGGGAGCTCGAGGTGCTAGAGAAGAATCTCTCTGAGGAAGTTTCTGGTTTTAGAGAAAGAATTAAAAGTTTTACATCCGAGATAGACGCCCTAGATGGCAATCTAGCCGCTCTCGAAAGGGAATATGAGAACGGGGTTAAAACCCTTAATGATCTAGAGGTTAGGTTGCAAGCCATAAATTTGCGGATCAGCCAACTGAAAGAGCGGTTAAAGGCTCTAGAGAATGAAGCTGCAGATTTAGCTGATTCTTCGCAGTATTCGCAGTATTTTGAGGAGGACATTGATTCTCATATAGCGTCCATGCTGGATGAGATTAAACGGATAGGAGCAGTTAACCAGCTAGCTGAATCCCAGTATGCGGAGCAAACCTCAAGATATAAGGAGCTATCTGTAAGGTTAAATGATCTTGAAAGAGAAAAATTAGCGATTTTAAAGTTTATTGAGGAAATAGAGCAGAAGAAGATGAAGATCTTCATGGAGGCATTTAACAGAATAAACGAGCGCTTAAACAACTACTTCTCTAGGTTAACCGGTGGAGGAGCCGCCTCCCTAAAGCTTGAGAACCCAGATAACCCATTCGCCGGAGGAGTTGACATGATAGTTCAATTCCCGAATAAGCAATCTATACTTGTTAGCGGCGCCAGCAGCGGGGAGAGATCCGTCTCAGCAGTCGCCTTTCTGTTCGCTCTACAAGAGTTTTCGCCAACATCCTTCTATCTCTTCGATGAGATAGACGCCCACCTAGACGCCTTCCATGTTGAGAGGCTAGGCGAGCTATTGGCTGAAGAAGCATCTAAAATGCAGCTGCAGTTTATAGTTATAACTTTGAAGCCTGAAATGATTAGTAAAGCCGATAGAGTCTACGGGGTTTATAGCCAAAACGGGATCTCACATGTCGTTTCAATGACGTTTAAGGGGGTTATGCAGGGTGGATAAGGCTGGAAGTAAACCATTCTACCTCCAGCCGCCGTGGGATATATTATTTGATTTTCAAAGATTACAGAAGATTAATCCATGGAGCGTAGACATAGCATTCCTTCTCCTCACATTTCTTGAGGAGATGGAGCGAAGGGCGATGGTGGATTTTAGAGCCTCGGGCGTCGCATTAGATTCATCGGCTTCAATATATCTTCTTAAATCCAACCTACTGCTGAAGCCCGAGGAACCTCAACCCCAGCCATGCTCAAAACCAATTATTGATTTTATACCGCCGCCACTAGCGCTTCCATTACGCTATGAGCTTACCACTACAACGATACAGAGCCTGCTTGAAGCCCTCAACGAGGCATTGCAGAGCGAAAGCCTTCTATCGGTTAGGGTGGCTCAGAAGCCGATACTACCGCCCGAAATAATTCCAACAATAAGCGCATATCTACTGGAAATTGAAAGCAGGATTAAAGAGATAACTCAGAAGATTCGTTTCCTCTTAGAGAAGGGGGAAATCATAACTTTCTCGAAGATTATACGTGAATCGGATAGAAACGAGGCGATAAGAGTTTTCATAATACTCTTATTCATGGCTCAAAGAGGCATAGTTACATTGTGGCAGCATGAGGATTTTGGAGAAATATATATAACGTTTAATGGAGAAGGTGTGGAGAATGCCAGCTCTAACAGCTGATTTATCCCCAACCTCAATAAATGCTAAAGTTCAGAGGAAAGAACGAATAAAAGGCAGAAGAGATTTTGAAGAAAAAATGATGATTATTGAGGCAGCATTATATGTGGCTGGTAGACCATTAGACCTCAAAACTTTATGCAGCATCGCAGGCTCCCGCTCTGAGAAAAAGATTCATAGGATCGCTAGAATACTCGTTGAGGAGTATAAGCGGCGTAATACGGCGCTGGAGGTGCTTGAACTTGAAGATCATAGGTTCGTTATGCAGCTTAAAAGCAATTATTCCGATAGAGTTAGGCGGCTCGCCATAAGGCCGCTCTTAACAGCTGGTCCGCTTAGAACCCTCTCCTATATAGCTTACAAGCAGCCTGTAACGCAGAAGCAGGTAGTTGAGGTGAGGGGTAAACACGCCTATCAACACATAAGGGAGCTCGCTGAGCTCGGGCTAATTACACGCGAGAGGAATGGTAAGGATTTCATCTTAAGGACAACGGATTACTTTGCCGACTATTTTGGTTTAAGCCGCAGTATACAAATTATGAAGCGCCAGCTTGAGCGGATCTTCAAGAAGCATGGTGAAGAAACTTTGCCGCTCTCTCTTGAGGAAGATGAGCGGAGAGAGATGTCTGAGATCGAAAAATCAGCGAGTGAAGGCGCCTCTAAATAAGGAAAAATTTATTTTTAGTCGCCTAGAATTCTTATCTCGTGTATCCCGCATGGATAAGGTTATAGCGGCTTTTGATATAGGAAAATCGAACAAAAAGTTTATAGTGTTCTCAGATGATCTAAAGCCCATTTACTCCGAGTCGACTAGAATAGATGAGGTGAAGTCGGGCGGAATCCTTTGCGATGATGCTGAATCTATTGTCTCCTGGATGAAAGATAGGCTTTCGCATGCCGCTAGGAAGTGGAGAATCAAAGCGATGTCGGTAGCGACTTTTGGAGCCACGATAGCAAATCTTAGCAAGGGAGCATTAAGGTTACCTGTAATATCCTATAACCAGGAGATTGATAAGAGTATTAGAGAGAAATTTTACGGTGAGTTTGGCAGCCCGCTTGAGCTTTACCTATCGACTGGAACCCCGCCTTACGGACAGCTCCTAAATGCCGGAATACAGATATATTGGATAAGGGAATGCTTTAAAGAAGCATTTAATGAAATAGATGAAGTACTCTTCCTTCCACAGTACCTTACCTATATGCTCTCAGGATTTAGGGCAAGCGAGATTACAAGTATAGGCTGCCACACATATCTATATGACGTAAGGAGAAACGGATGGAGCCACATCGCTGAAAACCTAATGTTTAATGCTAGATCACCGAGAATGGTTGATGTTTGGGGCTCGTTAGGGGAAGCCTACTTCAGCGGACAAAAAATATCCGTAAGCCCAGGAATACATGATTCAAACGCCTGCCTGCTGCCATATCTTATTAGGGGCAGAGAGTTTCTGTTGGCTTCCACCGGAACATGGTGTGTCTTCATGCATCCTGGAGAAGAATTTAGCCCTAAAAGCGATGATCTTCATAGGGATGTTCTATACTATATAGATCCCTATGGCAGACCTGTGAGGTCCTCCAGGTTTAAGGGAGGCTTTGAATATGACTATTACACTGCGATTATAAGGGGAAAGTTTTTTGTAAATCTCGACAACATAAGCTTCGACGAAAACATCTTAAACAGTATTTTGACTAGAAGAGAAGATTTCATAGCGCCCGGCTTAGTTGAAGGGTCGGGGCAGTTTCAGCGTTCCAAGGCGAGAATAATTGGAGACTCATTTAATAGAGGCGCCAGAGAAGCCTATCACTTATTAAACCTTTATCTTGCAGTAGAATCCTATGTGGCGATAAACCTGATAGCGGAGAAGAAGAAACTCGATATCGTTGTTCAAGGAGGCTTCGCGAAAAACAACATTTATCTAAGCATTTTATCAGCCCTCTTCCCTGAAAGCAGGATCTTAAAATCAAGTTTCCCGGAGGCAACCGGCTTAGGGGCTGCTATATGCGCTGAGTGTTCGTCTAGCGGCATAAAGCCGCATGAAGTGCATGTTGGTATGCTGGAGGAGGGTGGTGAGATAGAGATCCCTAAGCCGGAAATAGACGCGGATAAGCTGATGAAATACGTCGATGAATTCGTCAGCAGATTTTCAGGAGAAGAGTGAAAGGGGCCGTTAAACTTATATTGACCCGAGGCTTCTTTTAGAAATTTAACGGATGAAGGGAGCATAGAATGTCCGTTTGGCATGGAGATCTTCATAAAAGGAAGCCTACTGGTGGAAAACGGAGGCCTTACCGGGGGAAACGAAAATATGAGATGGGGTCTTTCCCAACAGAAACCACTTTAGGTGAGCATAAAGTTAGGGTTAGCCGTAGGAGAGGGGGAAACATAAAGGTTAGGTTAGTTAGCACTAGATGGGTGAACGTCTCGGATCCAGAGACAGGTGAGACGAAAAAAGTTGAAATTATTAGCGTCATAAGAAACCCGGCAAACGTGGATTACAATAGAAGAGGGGTCATAACGAAGGGTTGTTTAGTAGAGACCCCTCTAGGGACAGCTAAGATAACTTCGAGACCCGGGCAGAAGGGCGTCTTAAACGCCATTTTAATCGAGAGAAAAGCATCTTGAATCAATTAGATTTTTACGTTTAGACATGGACGTTTAAATATGCGGAGAAGAGACTCAATAGTTTTATGGCCAGTATACTTTGACTCCACGAAGACTAGACGTGAGGGTAGGCGTCTGCCAAAAAACCTCTGTATTCCCTCGCCAAACATCATGATGCTGGAGAATGCTGTTAAGAAACTCGGCTTAAGCTACGAGGTCTGTGAAGAATCGTTTTATCCCAGAATCCCATGGATTAAAATGGGCTCCATAATTATGAAGAAGAGCGGAGAGAGTAAATTACAGGTTATGAGGAAGATAGCCTCCGAGCTGGTGAAGCTATCCAAGTAGCTCCTTGGGAAAAACTTAAATAGTTGATTGAGTTCATTCCTTTATCCATTCCCTTCTAGGTGATGCATAGCTTGAAAAAGATTGGTCAAGTTTTACATACATATTTTGGTAACAGAGTTATAGCTAAAGTTGAAACCCCTCCGAAAATCGGTGCAACAATTTTTGATATCAGGAAGAAGCCGATCGGGGTTGTTTTAGACATTTTCGGCTCGGTGAAGTCGCCTTATATTGAAATCAAAGTTAAAGACCAAGAAGCCAAAAAAATCATTAATTCCCCAATCTACATTTTATCTAAAGGGTCGGAAGGGAAGCGGCGAAGATGAGCGACGGTGAGGAAACCCCATCCCTTCCCCCGATCCTAAGAGATATTCAGCGTTGCCCAGAGTGCGGCGGCTCGAAGCTGATGCGCGATTATGAGACGGCTGAAGTGGTTTGCATGGAATGTGGTTACGTGGTAGATATGAAGATAGCTGATCAAGGTCCTGAATGGCGGGCCTTCGATAATGAGCAGAGAGATAAAAGGGCTAGGGTTGGCGCCCCAGTAACCTTCACCATACATGATAAGGGTTTATCCACGGTGATTGACTGGCATGATAGAGACGTTTTTGGCAAGAGGTTTGACGCCAACCAGAGGGCGCAGATGTATAGGTTAAGGAAGTGGCAGAGGAGGATAAGGGTTTCAGACGCCACGGAGAGAAACCTTGCTTTCGCCCTCTCAGAGATAACGAAGATAGCAAACGTTCTCTCCCTACCAAAGAGTATTTTTGAGACAAGTTCCATAATCTATAGGAAGGCGGTTAAAGAGCGCCTAATACGTGGAAGATCAATTCAGGGGATAAGCGCCGCCGCGGTATACATCGCTTGCAGACAGTGTGGGCTTCCAAGAACCTTGGACGAAATAGCGAGTGCGACGAATATAAGCAAAAGAGAGGTTGGAAGATGCTACCGCTTTCTCGTCAAGGAGTTAAACTTAACTATACCGCCACTTAAGGCAAGCCATTACATATCTAAGTTTTCAAATCAGCTCACAATGCAAGGGAAAGTTGAGGAGATAGCGAACAAGGTTCTTTCAGTCGCATCTGAACTTAAGCTGACTTCTGGCAGAGGGCCGACAGGAATAGCTGCCGCCGCAAGCTATATAGCTTCCGTGTTGATAGGTGAGAAGCGGACTCAAAGAGAGATAGCTGAGATAGCGAAGGTTACTGAGGTAACTATAAGAAACAGGTATAAGGAGCTGACGGAGCAGTTAATGTTCATAGTTAGACTATAATATTGCTTTTACCCACAGCGAGATTTGAACTCGGTTTCAGTAAATTTTGTGGAAGATAATTTTATGGGAGCCGTTCATGGTTTAAGCATCTTAGCTAATCTTATCAGTGACCTTAAAAACAGTGATGTTGGAGAACTAGTCAAATCTAGAGTGGATGAATTCAAAAAGAATAGAGGCAAAAATCCTGCCGAGATCTTTAAGGAGCTCTGCTTCTGCATATTGACGGCGCATTTCAGTGCGGAGAAATCTATAAAGATTCAAATGGAGATTAACGACGGCTTTTTAAGCCTATCTGAAGCGGATTTAGCGGAGAGACTTAAAGCCTTAGGACACAGATACCCAGATTCAAGAGCTAAATATATTGTTGAAGCAAGGAGAAAGATTCTGGAAATAATGAAAGCCCTGAACTCTATAACGAATGAGAAGGCGTTAAGGGAGTGGCTTGTTAAAAATATTAGGGGGTTTGGCTATAAGGAGGCGAGCCACTTCCTCAGAAATATTGGTTTCATGAATGTTGCGATAATAGACTTTCACATAATTAATCTCCTGGTTAAATATGGGCTTATGGAGAAACCTAAAACTATAACGAGGCGTAGATACCTTGAGATCGAGAAAAAACTGGCTGAATTATCTAAGATGGTTGGATTAAGTCTAGGGGAGCTGGATTTATATTTATGGTTTATCGAGACCGGAAAGATTCTAAAGTAGCAAGGCGACTAACGCGCCCTAAAAAGGCATTTAACCCCCCCACCTAAAAAGAAATCAAAACAATAAAGATCGCCAAATATTTGCCCCCTAATTTCATATAAACGAATTTTAAACCTTATTTTTGAATAAAGGAAATAAAAATCTAAGATTTTTTGTTAAAAAGCATATTATTGAGTTATTTTCATCATTTTCTCTTAACTATTTTTTCTCCGATTTCCAGTAAAGGTTTATTTGATTCCCCCAATTAAATAATTTCCAAAGAGTGGTGATCCAGAATGTCGAGAAGAAAGAGCCCACCGAGAGAAGAGGAAGAGGAGGAAGAAGAGGAGGAAGAATGGGAGGACTGGGGAGAAGAAGAGTGGGAAGAGGAGGAAGAATGGGAGGAAGAGGAAGAAGAGTGGTAGATCCCCAGTCACCAATCGACGATGGACGATAGTTTATCTTAAAAATCAATCTCCCTTTATTTTATGGAAGAGAAAAATAACAATGTTAAATGCCACCTTCTTTCAAATTCTCTCTTAATAGTCTCGTTTTCCTCATTACTGAATAAATTTTCATTATTTCCCTTGCGAAATCTATTTTAAGCCATTTCTCATAGAAGAAAATTAACCTCCTTAAATGTCTAAACTCGTTGTAAAGCTTCTTCTCTCTTTCAACCAGGTATTTTTTATCTATTTGCCCAGAATAGAATGCGTCTATGAGGTTCTTGTAACCATTAAGTATCTTTTCTGTCTTATTCGCAACCCTTAATTTAACCCTCTCTATTAAAGCGTTCATCACATCGCTACTATTCACAATTACAATTCTGGAGAATATCATCGCATCCCTGCTCTGCTCTTTAACTGACATTAAGAGAAAGTTTATTTCAAGCATCCCTCTTTTCTTCTCATATCTGCAGCTATTCTGAGGGAAAGCGTAAACTGATCGACACAGCCTTATATATGGCGTTCTAGCTAACAGCCACTTGATTTTAGAATTTCCATTGTTCTCCGGATTATAAACTAAAACTATCAGGCTTCCAAAGTCAACTATCTTCCCCTCCTCATCATATGATGGTCTCTTGATATCTCTAGTTCTCCTTAAAAGTATCGGCTGATTTTCACCCATAATTTTCAGGATATCGTCTATTTTACGCTCGTTTACCTCCCAGAAAGAGCTGCATATACGCTTGCAACCCAGAGCCTCAAGGCGCTTAAGTATTAGGCTCCTGCACTTATATTCCTTCGGAACACTGTAAACCACGTAAAAAACCATGCAGACACCTTCTCAGCATCTATGAGGTGACAATTCGAGTTAAAAACGTTGCTTGAAAATCACCTACTTTCATCATTGCTTATGTAATAGAGTCTTTTCATCTTGGTCTCCTTTTGCCCCAATATCCGTCTCCCTCACATCACTGTAGAGAACCTTAATAATCTTCAAGATTTTTTCCGGAGGTATCCTCTCGGTGTTTATCGCTATATCGAATGGAGGGAGCTTCGACAAGTCGGCGCCAAAAAGCTGGCGTGTTAACCTTAAAAACCTTCGATCCTCATCCTCAACCTTCTTAAGAACCACAAAGTCCGGTCCCCCATGCTTCTTTATCTCCCTTTTAACTCTTTCATCCTTAGGTGCAACAAGCAGAATTATTAGCCCCTTATCCTCATCCTTAGCGGCGAATAACGCTGGCTCCCCCTCTATAACTGCAGCCCCACTAACCTTGGAAAGCATAGCGTTTAATCTATCTTCGATTTCTTTCTCCTCTCTTTTTTCTAGAAATGGCAGCGGGATCAAATGATCATCCTGCTCCCTTATCTCTTCTCCCAAGGCTCTTTCATCAATTATTTCTAGGGAAAGCTCCCTCTGCACTAAGTGGGCGATCGACGTTTTTCCAGCCCCGGGCAAACCGTAAAGGATTATATGCGGTCCTATCGGGTGGTGGTGACCATGAACTATTAAGGTTTCCGGAATCTTATATATCAGTACTGGAAGCCTTATTAAGCCGTCGACTATGAGAGCCATTAAGAATGGTAGTCTAGGGTCGATGTTCCATAGCAATCCTCCAGCCAAAACGGCTGGTATAGCCATGCTCCTCCATAAGAAGTCTCTTGTAGCCTCCCATTCGCTCTGAAGCTCCTCAGGTATAACTTCCGTTGAAGCAGCTGCCCAAGAAGGGCTGGAGGAATCGCCTATTGCTCTAAATATCCATGCGGCAAGCGGAATAAATGGTGTTATGCTTAGCCACTTAAATGATCCTCCGGTGAGCAGAAGAAGAAGGCAGATGTATAGAAATGGGCGCGTGAGCAGTATTATCTTTTTTCTCCCTTTTTTGTCCGAGATTTCAGCCAGCGGAATCATTAATATAGCTGCCGTCAGACTATAGACTGAGGGTAAAAGTCCTAAAACCATTATTGGTGAACCGCATACCTCAGCAGCATATATTATCCAGAAGGGGGCTACAGCCTCCCAAGCCCAAGGACCTGTTGAAGCCAAGAAGAGCCAAGGTGTAGCTTTCCTCTCCCTTGAAACTCTATATATTCTGCTTATTTGCCCAAAAATATCTTTAACGGCTTCAATAAGTCTTTTTGGCGCTTTTCTGATCCCAGGCGGTTTATCTTCGAGCTTTCGGGCTGTATAAAATAAGACTATTATCGTGAGGAAGAATTGAGCTAGGAAAATATTTCTGAGCCAATTTAATCTTCCGCCTCCTAAAGTTTGGATTAACGACGCACCTATTGGCGGGACAAATGTGTTGGCGATATTGTTAACAGTATTCATCGCAGCTATCGTCCTACTTCTACTTTTCTGCTCGGAAGATGAGAACAAGAGCGCTATGTAGGCTGGCGCAACAAGCGCTGTGCCGACAGCGCCGAGAAAGTTTGCCACGATTGTTATCCGCCAATCTGCCGCGAATGCATAAATTATCGGGTTTGGTAGGGTTAAAACCATGCCAGCAATCAACATTTTCTTACGACTATATTGGTCAGATATCCAGCCGCCGAGCAATATGAATGCTAGAAAAACTATCGACCAAATTGATGCAAGCGTGCTTAAAACTATTGCATCAGCCCCAAGAACCTCTTTAACAAACAATATATCTAGTCCGCCACTTAATCCAGCTATGACTGTGAGAGCAAGATCTCTAGCCATCAGAACTCTAATATTCCCTTTGAATGTAGATTTTATTTCTGAGACTATACTCACTAGTCTCTCCTTCATATACCCTGTAACCAAACATTGAAATACGACACCTTAATAAACTTCTCTCCGAGATTCTTAAGAGAATATATGCTTAGATATTAACGAAGATGGAAGATTGGGAAAGATTACGGGAGTGCGGGATTTGACTATTAGAGTCGGCATATTATTCAATTCTCCTTCTAAACCTCTGAGAGGCGAAGAAATAGATTATTTGGCTGAAGAAGAGGTTTTAGACCAGGTGAATGCTGTTCAAGAAGCCCTTAAGAGGCTTGGCATTCACCATCATCTCTTTCCGGTGAAAGATGATATTGAGGAGACCGTTAAAGCTCTTAAGTTTCTCAAACCAGACGTGGTTATAAATCTTTGTGAGGGTTTTATGGGAGACAGCAGCCTCGAGATGCACGCTCCATCTATACTCGAAATACTAGGAATACCGTACACTGGGTCACCTCCATTAACGCTTGGGTTATGTCAAAATAAAGGCTTGGCTAAAGCTGTTCTAAAGGCATGCGGTGTGCCGACGCCAAATTACTGCGTGATAACTGAACGCAACTCCTCCCTTAAAGAAGATTTAAAAGATTTAAATTTTCCGTTGATCGTTAAGCCGCTGAGGGAGGACGCCAGCATAGGGATATCACGACGTAGCTTTGTTAGGGATTATATGGAGCTTAAGAGGCAAGTCGAGTATATTATTAACTTGTATAGGCAGCCGGCTCTCGTTGAAGAGTATATTGCTGGAAGAGAGTTTAACGTATCAATACTGGGCAATGAGAACCCAATTATACTCCCGATATCGGAAATAATCTTCGACTTTGAGGATGAGCCGAAGATAGTGGATTATGCAGCTAAATGGCTCAAGGAAAGCGAAGAATACGCTAAAACTAAGCCAGTCTGCCCTGCAAAATTAAGCAGTGAGATAAGAATTAAAGTAGAGAATGCCGCATTAAAAGCGTACGAGGCATTAGGATGCAGGGATTACGCACGGGTTGATATACGCTTTGAAAGTAAAACTGAGACTCCATATGTCCTTGAGGTTAACCCTAATCCCGATATATCCCCTGAAGCCGGTTTCACCAGATCCTTGAAAGCCGCTGGAATATCTTTTGAGGATTTTATTGAAAAAATACTTGGCTTCGCGCTTGAGAGGGCTGGTAAAAGTCTCCCGCCTAAGAGATAAATTTCTACGGGATCTTCACTAAATGCTTATTTTTAAAGAGACTTTGAAGACCATATCTCTTTAGGGCCTGCCAGAGAATCGTGCAAATCAATTGTTCGTATGTGAAGCCTGCTGCTCTAGCCGCTTCAGGTAGGCATGAATGGGAGTTTGGATCTGGTATTAAGCCGGGTAGTGGATTAACTTCTAGAACCCTTGGCGTTTCCTCCCTATCTAACCTCATATCTATGCGGCATAAATCCCTACAATTTAATACCTTGAAAGTTTTGATGGCTATCTCTCTAATCTCTTCATCAAGTTCCGGAGGGATATCGGCTGGACATCTAAATATGTCCAGAGGGTTTTCCGGAGTGTCCCAAACCCACTTAGCTTCATAGGAATATATTGGGCTTGCCCCGTTAGGCAGCTTATCAAGCTGTATTTCAACTATAGGAAGAACAAAGGGCTCATCATTTCCTATCAACCCAACGGTAAACTCCCTGCCTGGCATATACTCTTCAACTATAGCCGGCTGACGATAGGTTTCTATAACCCATGAAACCTGCCTTTTAAGGCTTACCTCGTCTTTAACTAGGGAACTGCTTCTAATCCCCTTACTTGAGCCCTCGAGCAAGGGTTTGACAACCAGCGGGAAATCTAGGCTGCTATCGAGCTCCTCATCAGCCCGCTTAAAAACCTGGAACTTCGGTGAGGGAACCCCATATGCGCTTAAAACTTTATGCGTCATGGCTTTATCTAAGCATATAGCTAGGGTTGCTGGTCCAGAACCAGTATACGGTATGTTAAGCATCTCCAGTATGACTGGTATATGAGACTCACGACTTTCACCATGCATGCCTTCAGCAATGTTAAAGACTATGTCTGGCTTAGATTTACGTAGCCTCATGTAAGCGTTCTCATCAGCCTCAATCTTTATAACCCTGCATCCACCTAAAGCTAGGGCTGAAGCTATAGCGTTAACAGTGTTCTCATCGTCAAACTCTATATAGTAGTCTTCCGGTAAACCTTCGTGTTCAGAAACTTTCTTCTTGAGATTATATGTCAAACCAACCCTTAAAACCATGAAGACAGCCCTCTCCACGCAGCGTTTAAGCGTCTCTAGGGTATCACAGCGTTCACGGATCTTGAACTTAGCAAGAAATCATTTCCCTCTTTCTCCATAGGTATCTGAGGGTAGACAAATATTTTCCCCTCATAATTTCTTAAAACGATTTTTTCATCGTTTATCGAGAGAATATAGTTTGGTTGAAGCGGGATTTTTCCTCCTCCACCAGGAGCATCTATAACGAAGCGCGGTATGGCTAGACCAGATGTCCATCCAATCAGGCTCTCAAGTATTTTAAGGCCGACTTCAACCCTCGTTCTAAAGTGGTATGTCCCCTTAACGAGATCCATCTGGAACAGATAGTATGGTCTGACACGTATTTTAAGCAGCTTCTGGACTAAGCTCTTCATGACTTCAGGATCATCGTTAACGCCCTTTAAAAGGACGGATTGATTTCCTAGGGGTATTCCGGCGTCAGCCAATAATCCGCATGCATGCTCGCTTTCTTCAGTTATCTCACGCGGGTGCTCGAAGTGAACGTTAACATATAATGGATGATATTTTTTAAGAATCCTGCATAGCTTTGGGGTTATTCTTTGAGGTAGAGTGCACGGCGTTCTCGTGCCTATCCTCAGTATCTCAACGTGAGGGATTGCCCTAATCTTCCCCAAGAGAAAATCTATTTTTTCGTCGGAGAGCATGAATGGGTCTCCGCCGGAGAGAAGCACATCTCTAATACTTGGATTTTCACGAATATACTTAATCTGCGCCAGATAGATGTCATCTGAGAAGACAATGGAGGGTTTACCAATCCTCCTTTTCCTAGTGCAGAACCTGCAGTATGTTGCGCAGCTGTTAGATACGCACATCAACACCCTGTCTGGATACCTATGCACTAAACCGGGCACCGGGCTATCTTCTTCCTCATTTAACGGATCCTCGCATCCATAGGGGTCTTGGAGCTCAAGCGGGCTCGGTATACATTGCTTCCATATTGGGTCGTCAACATCCTCTATAAGGTTAAAATAGTATCTTGACACAAACATCGGATACTTTTCAGCAACAGCCTTAATTGGCTTAACATCAATATTAAACTTCTCTAGAATTTGCTCTGGTCTAGTTATACTCTCTTTGAGAATATTTTTCCAGTTTTTTCCCATTTTCTATTTCGCGCGCTCGCTGTAGCACGCTTCGGTGCTACAAAGAGTAATGTATGCACAGTAAAGCAGATATTTAAAGTTTTCTGTCAACATTTTTTGACTTCGCTAGAGCTTTAGTGAATAAACAACTTCGTCATGATAGTCGCCATCTTTGAAAATCTTTTTCTTCCTTATTTCCTCAAGCTTAAATCCTAGTTTTTCAGCCACATGTCTCATAACGCTATTTTCCTCAAGAGTTTCTATGATAAGCTTCCCAATACCCTTCTTCTTGGCGAGCTTTATAGACTCTTTTATCAGATTCGTCGCTACACCCTTACCCCAGTAGTCTGGGTGAGTGCTTACACCTATACTTGCAACGTGTTCATTGTCATCCATACGCCAAAGAGCTAAGAAGCCGGCTATGTTCCCGTCGATTTTCGCAACCAAAACGTCAACTCTATTATTGTCTCGAAGACTATTAAAAAATCTAGTGTACTCTTCAAGTTCCTTCTCGAAGCTTTCATCAGCGTATTCGACAAGCCATTTTTTAACTAGCGGGTGGCGTTCGATGTTAACTATGTCTTTAATTTCCTCGTCCCTTAGAGGGTTCACTTTAACATCAATAATCTCAAGTTTCAAGCCATCCCCTCTCGGGGACAAAAGGTAGAAGAGCGGAAGAAGTATTAAAACTTTGCTTTGAGTATGGCTTTAGATTCTTCTATTGATTAAACGTATCCTTCAACCTGTAGGCGGGAACCTTTCCTGAGAAAAATAGTCGCCACGCTGTTTTCTCTCAGCTTTCTTCTAAGAACCCTATCGTTTGTTGCAACTATGCAATTTTTCTCCTTTGCTACCCGTAACAACACATCATCATGTTTCTCTTCGGGTTTTATATCAACATGCATGATCCCGCATCTTTTAGCCATCTCCATGGCTAATAAAGCCTGTCTCCGGGTTTTTTCAGAGCCCTTAGACGACAGCTTTTTAAGCTCTTCTATTGTTACTGAGAGAACAATTGGTTCAAATCGTCCAATTAAGCCTTCAACTTCGCTGAAAATATCTATTTTAAATTGGGTGGGGAGAAAGAGGAAGTTTGCATCAAATATTACTTTCCGCATTCATCCTACCTACTCCGGCGAATAGACTTTTGAGAGCTTCGCAGCTAATTTTATGGCTTCAACTAGGCTCTTATGGTTCGCCAGCCCCTTCCAAGCAATATCGTACGCTGTCCCATGATCAACCGATGTTCTTATAAATGGGAGACCAAGGGTTACAGCGACCGCACCGTAGAAGTTTAGGGTTTTGGCGGCTATATGCCCCTGGTCGTGATAAAGCGATAGTACAGCATCATATTTTCGCTCCAGCGCTTGATGAAAGATGCTGTCGGCTGGAATTGGGCCGAAGACGCTTAAGCCCATGTTTTGAAGAGCGCTTACTGCCGGAATTATTTCTTTATTCTCCTCGCTGCCTATTAGACCCCCGTCACCAGCGTGGGGATTTAATGCAGCCACAGCTATTTTCGGGTTATTCAACCCCATCTGACGCAGCACCTTTTTGATTTTCAAAACCATATCGATTATCCTCTCCTTCTTAACCGCTTTAACAGCCTCGGTTAAGGGCACATGCCTAGTTAGAAAGAAGATGCGCATTCCTTTAACCCAAAACATCGTTAAGGGCTCTTCGACCCCGCATAGAGCTGCCAGGATCTCGGTATGCCCGATGTGTTCGCTGCCCGCCATATTTATAGCCCTTTTATTTATTGGCGCAGTGGATATGGCGGAGACTTCCCGCCTTAAAGCATACTCAACTGCTTTCTCAATATACTGTATTGACGCTCGCCCCGACTCTGCGGAAGCCTCCCCGATAGGTAGGCTTTCCAACTTCACATTATTGAGGTTAATTAAATCAATTGAACCCCCTCTACCCTTAGCCTCTCTCGGGGAATCTATTATTCTAAAGGCGGCATTCAACCCTAAACGTTCACTAACCTCTTTTAATACTGATAAGTCTCCTATGAGAACGGGTTTACATACTCTAAGCACGCTTGCTTCAAGCGAAGCTTTTATGGAGATTTCGGGGCCTATGCCAGCAGGATCTCCGATAGTTACCCCAATAATTGGTCTCGTCGACCTCACCATTATTTCTAACCTCTAGGAAAAATAATCATGGTTAAATATCTCTTCTACCAATCCAAGAGCGCTTCTTCCTAAGATAGGTTAGGTAAGTTTGATAGGAGATTTCTGGCGGAACCCTGTGATCAACTGTCGGTATATATCCGCCCTCTTTGAGTAGAGGGGTAAGCCTCTCAAGCTCCTTCTCTATCCCCTTCTCGCCGCCTAATAAAGCAAACTTATCTACGCCGCCCATGAGGAGAAGCTTATCGCCATACTCCTCCCTAAGCCTATAAACATTAGTAAAGCGGGCTTCAAGCGGAAACATGCAGTTTATTCCCGCTTTAAGCCACCCCGATACAAGCATACTTACGTCGCCATCAGAATCGACAATATTTATATGTACACCATACTCCTTTAAGACCCCGGTAACCTTCCTATACCTTGGAACCATAAACTCCTCAAAATGCTTAACTGATATTAGCGGCCCGCGGCTGTAGCACATGTCCTCCCACCATGTTGCAAAGTCAACTTTAATATCCCTAAGAGCCTTGCGAATTATCTTAATCCATAAATTAACGAGGGTATCCATCATTTCAGCGATCCAATCCGGGTCTCTATAAAACGCTACTGATATCCTCTCAACACCCATCAGATTTCTCAGCCAGCCGTAAAGACTTCCAACACTGATACCTAGCGGATAATCCCGCTCCCTATAGCTCTCAACAACCTCCTCCCAATTTAATGGGAAGCGGCCAGGCGTATCTGGATTAAAGAAGGGTTTCAGCTTCTCCCAGTCTTCTCTATTTTTAAGTGGATAGCGAATATAATGTGGGACAGAGGAAGAGGAGATGGTTTTAACATATATGCCGCCTAAACCATCATCTATTATAGCTCTGTCTTTCTCCTCCCTTATAATCCTCTCCGGAGGCGTCGGCCAGAGACCGGTTCTTATAGGCAGCATCTCGATGCAGTCCCATCCCTCAAGCCCTAAATATAGCTCTATATCTCTATCAGTCTTCTTTTCTAAAGGCAGTCCCTCTCTATGCCACCTGTCGATCGTTTCAGTCCAGTAGC
>JAOAJJ010000050.1 GCA_026414245.1 Candidatus Bathyarchaeota archaeon | reverse complement strand
AGGTATGAGACGTCTTCAGGGGATCTAAGCGGCGGGTTTGTTAGGGCTATGTTGCCAGCTTTATCCATATGTTTTTTCGAGAGCAGAAGGTGATGCGGTGTAGCCTCACATGATATTGGTAAGCCGCTGCTTTTAGCTTCATGTATGATTTTGAGCCCTTCAGCTGTGCTGACATGGCATATATGTGTATGAACGCCGGACTCTCTGGCCAATCTTATAGCCCTCCTGATCCCCCTAATCTCAACTTCAGCAGAGTGAGCCTCAGAGAAGGCGCTGAAATCGTCTCTACCATTTAATCTCAGCCTATTAACTTTTTCACGTAGAAGCACGCCGTCTTCGGCGTGAACCGCTATTGGGAGACCATTATTTGCGACCTCTCTAAATGCAGCTACTACTTTTTCTTCATCATCGGGATCTAGCCCGCCGACCTTATGAGACAGAAATATTTTAAATGCTCTTGCACCCACATCAGCTATCTCTTTTATCTCACCCATATTTTCTGGAAAAGCAGAGTAGAAAGACGTATTTACAATGATTTTACCGGAAGCAACGTTCATTCGTTCTCTCAAGGCTCTAGAACTTGCCGTCACAGGCTTGTTGTTTGGCATGTCTATTACTAAAATTATGCCACCATGTGCTGCAGCGCATGTTCCAGAATAAAAATCCTCTTTATACGAAAACTCCTGATCCCTTAAATGGACGTGGACATCTATAGCTCCGGGTAGAATAAGCATACCATCTAAATCCATTATTTCCGATGCTCTTGGAAGATTCGCCTCTTTAGCTATCTTAAAGATTCTTCCATCATCGACCGCTAGCCCAGCTTCCACCAATCTGCCGGGCAAATATATTTTAGCATTTTTAAGCACTAAATCAACGGTCAAGATCTATCTCCCAACTAGCCAGCCTGCTTACCCAATCACTTAAAAATGATTTAAGGTTATTTATCGATTTTGAGGGTTTTGTCGAGAACTAGATTTGGGAGATGACTTATACATCTCCAGCAACACGTAGATGAAAGAATAACTTGCAGATTTATTAGTATTCTGAACGCATTCTCTCCGAATAACAGTCTTCACATAGATATGTTCCATCAGCTTCACGAAGATTATCGGACCAAGCCCCGCAGTTGTCGCAGTAACCAGCTAAAGGTAAACTCTCCACAACTTCTTCACCGGCGGATATTTTCGCCCTCTCCTGAATTATCTCGATTAATTCTGGCGTCACCGATAATATATCTTTACTAGATATTATTCCGACAAGCTGCCCCTTATACATGACGGCAAGCCTTCTAATATCGTGGCGATTCATTTCTCTAGCAGCTTCACTTATAGTTTTATCTGCATCAATAGTTATTAACGGCGTGCTCATGATCTCCTTTGCCGTAACCTTGCTTGGCTGAATATCTTCTGCAACAACCCTTATGACCAGATCCCTCTCAGTTATTATTCCTATTGGTTTCCCATCCTTGTTGCTCACAATCACGCAACCAATATTATTATCTCTCATCAGTTTAGCAGCCTCATCCGCCCTCGAATCCTCCATAACCGTTATAACTGGGCTCGTCATAACATCTTTAACGAGCAGCTTGGATCTAATCTCTAGGCCAGCCATAGGTCCTATTTCCCTCTCTAAAATAAGAGGGAAAGTCATTATTTAGGCTTTTTGATTCTCCACCCAATTAAGAATTATATCTCAGCGCTCTCCCAGCGTATCCCTCCCCCTTTAATGGGGAACGATCACTAAAAAGGGCTGCGCTCCAAAAAGAAAACCGTTATAAACCGCACATCCTTGAAATTTCCTTGTGGAGACGCTTAATCCTCTTGATAGCTGGGTGATCTTTTCCCAGCTCATTTTTAAATCGTTCTATGGTCTCTTCAATCGATATAATTTTTGACCCTTCAACCAGCTTATCTGCGTAAGCGACTATTTTCTCCTCGATCGTTTCAGGCACATAGTTTTTATTTGGCCAGCCAAGCTCTAAGGCTTCCTCGACGGATATACCGCCGCCTACATGGCGCTCTATGATGCGTATAACTTGTTCTGGAAGACCTAGTGATCTAGCTATTTCGGCTCCAACGACAGCGTGGTGAACGCTATGAGTCTTCGATCTGCCTATGTCATGTAGGAGAGCCCCGATCTGAACGAGATTAATGTTAACAGCTACACCATTCACCAAGCATTTTTTAGCGATCTCAACGGCTATATTTGCGACAGCCTCACAGTGCTTTATTACATCTGCGGAGCAGCCGACCTCTTTGAGGATTTTAAGCGCTTCTTCAGGCGACGGTAATATTTTACTCATTCTTCAACTCACTTTTAATGCGTTCAATCTTTTTAGAGAGAGCGGCAATTATCTTACTATTATCGTAATGGATGAGTGGCTTATGGCAGACCGGGCATCTAAATAGATTTTCAGTAGCCTCCTCAAAAGTCACGCGCCTACATCCAGGAGTATGACAATAATAAAAGTCATGGTCTTTCTCGTATTCAAGCCTATTCTCCAGCTTCTCAAGAACACGTTTTTTCTGACTTATTATGAACCCTTCCACCTGATCCATTTGAACCCTCCAATAAAATATGAACCAGCCGGTGTCTTTATCTCTAGTTCTTCTCAACCCAACTATTGAGTGCTCATAAAGCTTATAGAGAATTTTTCGAGCCTCGTTAATCTTGATTCCAGTCTTCGCTACTATTTCCTCCTCAGTCATCTCATCATTCTGGCTGAGAACCTCAATTATTTTGACGGCGTTCTCACCGCCGATAATCTTAGCGACTTTAGATAGAGCATCACGTGTAACCATAGGCATATTTGATCGCACTCAATAAAATTATTACGCTTATGAAACTTAAATTAATCGGAAAATAATCCAAAAATCATGACTGGAAAGATAAGGTTTAATCTAACCTTATTATTTTCTTACCTTTAGCTTGAGGAACAATCTTGATTTTGGCGTTCTCAAACTCCCTTCTTAGCTCACTACCCATATATAACTCATGTAGGAAAACGCTTAGCGCGCCAACCTCTGAATGCGGTTGAGAAGTAATTGAAACATTCCAATCAGCGATCTCATAGACCAGCCTCGGAACTTTTTCGCCGCCGACAATTACAATCTTATCCTTCCCAGATCCCCTTATCTTACCTATAACCTCGTCTAATGGCAGACCGTACATAGTTAAATGTATAGTTTCGCCTCCATTCTTCCGCCACCATTTTATCTTTTCCACCCAGTTTTCAACATACTCGACGCTGAAGGAGCCGCCCCAATTTTTAACCACCCTTCTAACGCTCTCTTCAATATTCTCATCTCTCTGACCGCTATAAAATGCTCCATGAGCTCCAAATGCTCTAGCTACGAGAAAAACATGGGTTGTAACCCGTTTATCTCTCTCTATTCTATGCCCAAGCCTGAATACAAACACTCTCCACGTGTCATGAGAGTTCAAATCTGCCACCTATCTTCTCAACTCGACCCCTAATTTTATCTATTAGATTCGCCGGCGCACTAAAACATACATGGAGAGAATCATCGTTACATGTAACTTTATGAACCCTTGCGCTCTCAAAAATCCATGAAAGAAAGGATAGAGAATCCTGGTTAACTGGCAGCGTAGATGATAGAGCGACATACCTCCCTAGAATCCTCAAAATTTCCTCTTTAAGCAGATTTAGATTGGTTCCATAGAGGGCTGATATTGGAACAAAATTCAGATCAAAAACATCCCTCAGTTTTTCCACCCTCCTACTTAATTCTTCCGCGGGCAATAAGTCGATTTTGTTTAATGCCACGAGAGTCGGTATTCCAACAGCCCCTATCTCCCGTATGATCTCTAGAGAAGCCGTCAGCTTTCTGAGAATTTCACTCATTTCTTCACCCACATCGACAACTATAAGTATTAGATCGGAGAAGACTGTTTCCTCAAGAGTGGAGCGAAACGCCTCTATCAAGGTTATCGGCAGCCGATCTATAAATCCAACGGTATCCGTTATAAACATCTTTTCGCCAAGTATTTCGGCAACTCTCGTAGTCGTCGAAAGCGTTGTAAAGACTCGTGAATCTACCGGAACGCTTTCTTTAGTCAATGCATTAAACAGTGTACTCTTACCTGAGTTAGTGTATCCGGCTAGTGAAATCGATGGAAAACCCAGCTCAGCCCTGCGGGCTCGATGAATCTCTCTGGTTCTCCTAATCTCTCTTAACTTTTCTTGAATCTTACTAACTCTCCTTTTAACAGCCTCATAGTAAACGTCAGCCTCATATTTGCCTAACCCATGAAAGCCCGGCTGCTCACCCATCTTAGCAAGCTTAACTTTTTCCCTAGCATTAGCCAACTCGTATTTCAGCCTCGCCAACTCAATCTGCAGTTTCGCCTCCCTTGTTGACGCCCGCTTAACGAATATTTCTAGAATAAGTTGTAGGCGATCAATAACTTCAACCCCGGTCAATTTGGCAAGATTATATATCTGCACCACTTTCAGCTCATTCCCGAAGATAACTTTTTCAGCCCTAAGATCTTTAACCATCTGCGCAAGCTCTTTTGCTTTACCAGCACCTATATGGTATCTTGGATGGGGCGACCTAACTTGCTCAATTGAACCTACAACTTCATATCCCGCCGCCTCAGCCAAAGTTTTAAGCTCATCTAAACCGGGTTTTTCAAATGCTTCTCTACGATAAACTATTATCGCCCTCGTTTTACTCCTCCCCCTCCTCCTCGCCGGTTTTCAAGCGAACTATTTCACCAAATGTAACACTCCTCCTAACTTTTTCACTCTCAGCCGGCTTTTCCAGCCTGGTTTCGAGAGGCTGTAGCTTAACCAGTAACTTTATCTTTAACGTGTGCTCAATTTTCGCCGCCAACTTCATGTCAGGGATAAACTTTTCATTTTCAATCTTTTTTATCACAGACTCCTTTTCGCCAATCTTTTTAGCTAGCTCTTCCGGAGTTAAACCCATCTTCTCCCTAGCTCTCCTAATTAGACTACCAAAGCCTTCAACAACCTCTACATCTTCTATAACGCTAACATTTGGACGGGTTTCTGAAATGGGTTTTATAGGCTTAGATGGTGAAGTTAAGCCCCTCCTCCCTTTAGGCTTAGTTTTCTGTGGTTTTTCAGATCTAGGTGTCCAGTATCCCGAGCTAAGCTTTGCACAATCGTCGCAAGTAATCATTTTAGCTCCTTCAATGATTACCCTATTCAGCTTCCCAATAATCTCTCGCCCGCAAACCTCACACTGCAAATCCCCTTACACCCTCAATGCTCTTTCTCTACTTTACTCATTTCATAGACTTAAATATTAGTTTCCTCATTCCATAAATTTTAGTAATCTCCAACATGTAAACCATATGAAATAAATGGGGAGGAAAATAGGATTTCTACATGTTTAGCAGAGAATTCACCCTAGAGAGAATAAGAAAGATAGCCGATTACCAGTTTGGTAAAGATGTAGGGGAACATCTCTTCCCAGACAATGTTGAGATAACCTTCTCCAAAGGGACTGGCAGAATAAGACACATTTATTTAAATGGCGTTCTTCTAGCAACATTAAACCCTACAACAGGTCTCTTTACATTAACTATAGAAGGCGCAAGAAGAGTTTTCTCGTCGATGAGGATTAAACGCTTATGGGTTAAGATCAGAAGCGATGCGGTACCCTTTGTTGAAGGGGGCGGTGATGTCTTCGCTAAACATGTGATTTGCTCAGATGAGGAAATCCTTCCGGGGGAAGAGGTCATAGTCATAGATGATAATGGAGATGTAGTAGCGGTTGGCAGAGCTGTGCTCTCCGGGGCTGAGATGAAGGCATTTAAGAGAGGTGTTGCTGTTAAAGTTCGTAGTGGAAAAGTGAAAAATAAAAGGGGAAAAGATTAAATTATATTATGGGTTAATAGGTGCTTTGCGAGGTTCACATAATGCGTAAAATAAGCCCCAGGGAAGCCAGAAGGCTTATGCAGCGCATGGGGTTAAATATGACAACCCTCAATGTGACAGAAGTAATCTTAAAAACTATGGATAAAGAAATCGTTATTGAGAATCCAGAAGTTACGGTTTTAGACCTACAAGGACAAAAAGTATTCCAGGTGGCCGGCGGAAAAATATCTGAGAAAAGCATTAAGAAGAAGGCTGAGATTCCGGAAGAAGATATACTTTTGGTTGCGCAGCAAGCGAATGTGAGCTTCGAGGAGGCTAAAGCTGCACTTGAGCAGACAAATGGAGATTTAGCGCAAGCAATATTGCTATTGAGCCAAAAGTAAACTTCAGAGAGTTATATGTTGCATTGAGCTAAGCCTACGCTGTATAGGCACTCGCTGCAACCAGGTTCATTTAAATAGCAATCCATGTTATTAGTTTCTGCAAAGAAGCATTTAGATGCTGAATATGGACAATCCCCACACCAAGGTATATTCTTAGGCATATCCCTCCTAATCTCTCTGAAAACCACATATCTCTCCTTGTTCCACACATCTATAATGTCTTCGTTCCATGAGTTTCCAAAGATTACAGGGTTCACGGTTTTAATATGTGCATTGATGTAAACTGGATGCCTATAAGCAAATTCTGAGCAGGGTGTAATCACGCCGTCTGATCTGACGAACACAGTCCCCTTGTCAACGTAGGGGCATATCCTTTTCTTAGCATCAGGATAAAGACTTGGAAGTTTTAGATCTAAACTATATTCGTGGGCTGTCTTTAGACTTAAATTAAATGCTTCCTCAACTTCCTTGATCATGGAGATCCTGTCAACCGACTCAAATAGAAGGGGGAGATTAATCCAGTAACCATTACTTTCAGCTTCCATCCAAAACTCATCAATTATCTTAGAGACTTTATGTTCAATTTTAATACCGTAAATCATCCCAATTGCTTCATAGATTGCGTCAGCTATAGCTTTTCTCCCATACCCTAAGATTGATTTAGTTATATCTAGAGATTTTTTGCTCATAGTGACGTATATAGAGTCTAAAAACATAGTCTCAGTATACGGTATTACGTGGGAGACAAGAATGTAGTCAGCGCCCTCTTCAGCCACCTTCTCAACAAGCTTAGGAAGATCCATAAAATTGCTTCTCATTAAAACAACTTCAACCCCTATCTTAAAACTGTTTCCGCAAAGTCTCTTAATTCTCGCTATATTACGAAAATTATCTATGAGAGACTCAGGTTCGGCTCCGCTCCTAATGTGTTTCAGTTTTTCAGCGTCAGATGTATCTATTGAAAACGAAATATTGTCCACGCCAATCCTCAGTATTTTTTCAGCTAGTCTTGGGTTTAGCGTCGACCCGTTTGTGCTCACAATAATCTCAGAATCCTTAGATAAATTTTCTCTTGCAATCTTAAGCATGTCGAGGAAACTTGAATTAAGGAACGGTTCTCCTAACCCATAGAGTATGAGTCTCTTCAAGTGCTGAAATACGGATTTAGCGATCTTCTTATAAAGGTTTAAGTTTAAGTCTATTGGACTGGTGTCCCAGACTCTCCTTATACACATCTGGCAGCTAAAATTACATTTATTCGTTACCTCGATCTGTAAAGCATCTGGATAATCCATAGTTATGCTCCTTAAGAGAGTTAACCGCCGGCTAACGGTGGAAATATGGATACCACATCTAGATCCTTCAGTTTTACATATCCTCCCAAGTCCTTAATGTTTCTGCCATTAACTGCGAATATAAGGTCGTCCCTAACTTTCTCACGCCCCTTCTCATAAACATCATTTAAAAAGTCTTCACCTAGAATTTTAGATGCACTTTCAATTAAACCCTTTATAGTCCCATCGCAGTCAACCGTTAACTCTTTAACCCCGTATTTTTTCCTAAATGTTGCAAAGAGCAATATTTTAACTGACACGTTCGACATCGAATACCACTGAAGAAAAATATGGATAGGAAAAATAAAAATGAATTGGATTTTGACGGGCTAGGATCTCCACTTGATTTATTGTTTATATCTCTATCTCGAGTTCTTTTAATTTCTCAGCGGTTGGCACGCCGTTAACCCAACCTCTAATCTTATAGTATTCCTCCTTCATCTTTTCCAGCTCAACAACATGCCCCTTAGCCGGTCCTTCAGGCATTGGTTCTTCAAGTAGGCGTTTAGGTAAAGTGTCGTCTTTCTCATCGAAGCCGAGCTTGCCTATTATAACCCTCTCCAGATTATATATTCGCTCCCCAATCTTTAGCACATCTTCCTCTGATAGACTCCAGCCCGTAACAGCCGAAAGTAGATCAGCGTAATCCTTAACCCCTAAGGCGAATGTTGAGAACCAGCAGTTAACCCTAGAATTAACGACACACGTGAAGTCTTGGAAGAGTTTAGCC
>JAOAJJ010000049.1 GCA_026414245.1 Candidatus Bathyarchaeota archaeon | reverse complement strand
TGAGGTTGAAGGAGCTAACGGTGAAGGCGGATTAATAGATTGCTATGGTCAGCCCGTGCCCCTACAGAGGATAAAATCATCCGCGAACGTTGGGGATTGGCGCCAGAGAATAGTTTTCATCGCTGAAGTGCCGGCTTTAGGCTATAGGGTTTACCATAATACGCCTGAGAAGGGCTCCCGCCTCTCTAAAGGCGAGATTTACGCGTCGGAGAACGCTCTTGAGAACAGGTGGCTCCGGCTAGAGGTTGATCCGTCAACAGGATACATTAGTAGGCTATACGATAAAAAGAGTGGGGTTGAGGTTTTCAGCGGGAAAGCATGCGTGCCCATGGTTATAAGGGATTTAAGCGACACTTGGAGCCACGGAGTAACAGTATTCGATGAGGTGATAGGAGCCTTTAAGGACGCTGAGGTAAGCCTAGAAGAGTATGGAGATGTAAGGGCAACGCTCCGCGTCGAAAACAGATACAATAATTCATTGATGCGAATATACATATCCCTGTATAGCGAGCTACCCTACATCGAGATTAAAGCCCTGCTGAACTGGCAGGAGCAGCATAAAATGCTTAAATTAAGTTTCCCGGTTGGGGTTGAGGAGCCCGCCGCAACCCACTCTATTACCTACGGATATATAATTCGCCCATGTGACGGTGAAGAAGAACCTATTCAAAGCTGGGTTGATGTAACTGGGCGTGCGAGAAATATTCGTGGAGAGAAAATAGTTTATGGTTTAAGCATATGCAACGACTGCAAATATAGCTGCAGTGTTACTGGATCTGAAATAAGGCTGACGGTTTTGAGGAGCCCGCCCTACGCACATCATATTCCATATAGATTGGAGCCCAACATAAGATACCGCTACATAGATCAGGGATGGCAGAGCTTCAATCTAATCCTGCTGCCGCATGCTGGAACATGGCGTGAAGCCCAGACCATAAAGTTTGCTAGTCTTCTGAATACTAAGCCGGTAACTTTAATTGAGGATGGGCATGAAGGTATTTTACCCGCCGATAATTCATTTATTAGGGTGAGTCATGATAACATAGTTATAAGCGCCCTTAAAAAACATGAGGACTCCGAAAACATTATTCTACGCTGCTATGAAAGCCACGGAGTAGAGACTAACGCTGAGATCAATTTTACGCTTTTAGGGAAAAAGTGGGCGGCAGCATTTAGACCACACGAGATAAAGACGTTCCTAATACCTATTGGTGAGGGAGACATTAAAGAAGTAGACATGCTTGAAATAGTAGAGGAGTGATTCGCCGCTTATAGCCTTGGGGGTCTCTGAAGGACATTAAATGGGGAATATGGTTAACGAGATTCTTATAGATGGGAGCATTCTGGGCATTCGAACTGAATAAGGCTGAGCCAGCTTAAGACTTCTAGAGCGCTGGGGAGATCTGTGGATTCCTCCCCTATTCTTTGGTAGCGTAGAGCCCCGAACCTATCGGTTATAAAGATCGATGGAAGAGGAGCGTTTTTGGATTTATCGATGAAGGTGAATCTTTCAGATGCTGCTCCGCTTTGATCAGATAATAGTGGAAAAGGTAAAGAGTCCTCTTTTACCTGCCTCTTTAAATCCTCAACACTATCAAAAGAGATGGCTAAAACCTCGGTTTCAAGAAATTGAATCTCCCATATACTTCAGATAATTCCTTAAGTTTATTTCTGCAGTGACCACAGAGTCTTCCGTGATGAAAGATAATTACGAGGTTTTTCCTCTGCTTGAAGTCCCAAATGTCCACATTCACGTCCCTATTAGAAGGCAAATTTAAGTATGGAACTAACTCTTGAAGCTCCAGTTTATTCTTCATACTGTCTCTACTATATGTTGCCACAATCCTATCCTCTATGTATTCTAAGAGGTTTCCCGCCTATTTAATGTTTCCATGTGGACTGGGTTCGTTCTTAACTATCAACCGTAGAAGCGGGGTCTTTTGGAGAGAGCCGTCGGCAACGTCAGAGGCTTAAAAGGTTTATTCTTAGTCTCCTCCTCCACCTCATTTATCAAGTCTTCCAGTCTCATCCTTCTAATTTTATGAGCGCCTTTTAAACGCCTATCTCTAACAGCCAGCATACTAGTTGAAACCTCCTCCTGACCAATAACGACTATGAAAGGTATCCACTCCATCTCCGCCTCCCTGATCTTTTTCTGCATCGTTAGAGGTCTATCATCCCAGTCGGCTCTAATGTTCCGCTTTATCAGCTCCTCAGTGATTTTTTCAGCCTCACTGTAGAAGTTTTCGCTGATAGGTATAACCCTGACCTGCGTTGGAGATAGCCATATTGGCAGCATTGGGGTTCCACCATTCTTCTGTATCCTGTAGGCTTTCTCTAACAGCGCATATATGTCGCGTTCAATAGCGCCGCTGGGCGAGCAATGCAGTATCAGCGGGTATCTTCTCTCACCCTTCTCATCAACGTAAGTTATCCCATATCTCTCAGCGTTCTCTATATCTATCTGATCGGTCGATAGTGCTGAAGCCTTATCAAGATTGTCGATGAAATTAAATTCCCATTTTAAGACAAAGTAGAAGAAGCGTTCATCCCACATCTCGACGAGCGCCGGCTTACCAAACAGTTTAACGAGAGAAACAATGAAGTCTCTGTTCTCCGCATAGAAGTCCTTTGTAAATCTTATCGCCAACTCATAATCTTCCCTAGTTAACCCTATCCCCTCAAGAGTATCCATGCTCAACTTAAACCTCTTGAGGGCTTCCTCCTTAGCCTGCTCCATGTCGGCGCACAGCGCATGGCAATCAGGCATCGTGAAGGCTCTAAGCCTCCTCAATCCGGCTAGTTCGCCGCTCTTCTCTCTACGGAAACTGTAATGCGTCAGCTCATATACTTTGAGCGGCAGCTGCCTATAAGATATCTGAGCGTCGTGGAGCATTAGAAACTGCCCGAAGCATGCGCTGAAGCGTAGGAAAAGATCCTTATCCTCGGATTTAACTATGTATTGGCGGGCTGGAAACCTATGCAGATAGTTCGCCAAAGCCGGATGCTTGAGGTCATACATTATTGGGGTCTCAACCTTTAATGCGCCGTAGGTGATAACCTTCTCGGTTACAAACTCCTCTATAAGCGATTTAATCAGGTTGCCTTTGGGATACCATCTGAAGTTTCCCGGGTCGCTTGCATCCTCATGGTCTGCGAGTTCAAGTCTCTTCATTAGGGTTACATGGGGCGGGGTCTGCTGAACCACCCTAGACCTAGACATCTCATATACGGCTAACTTTCTCAGGTTCTCTTTACCGGAGAAATCAAACTCCTCAACTGGAATCATGCTTCCATCCGGCTCGATAATGAACCAATGGGAGACTATTTTCTCCTCAGCCTCTAAGGCTTTAGACACTACTTCTTTCACAGCTTCTCCTTCACCCAGAGTTATTGATTTGAACTGCTCGGCGAGAGGATGACCTTTAACCGATATCGAAAACTCCTTACACCAACCGAAAGGCGCCCTATGAGCCTCTACACCTAAGCTTATTGCGTAAACCCTCATCTCTTCGAGTATTTTCAGGGCTTCAGATGGCTCGGCTAAATCGGAGCTCAAATGCGCGTACGGATAGATCAATATTCGGTTAACCTTAACCTCATCGAGAAACCTTTTCACTTCGTTTATGGCTTTATGAGCAACATCGATCGTGTCGTTCTTCTCCACACAGGTGAAAAGGACAACTAAATCCTCTAAGCGGTAAATCTTCTCCTCAACATCCTCGGCGTGAGGGATCTCCCTTTCAACCGGGCGATACTCTATGAAGTTAGAGTGGAGCTGAAGTATCTTCAAGATTCAACGCTCCATAGCTGATAGAACAATTACACTGATGCTTATTTACCAAAATAAATTTTCCGCATTAACTAGTGGATTATCCTTAATCTTCTCCACCTCTCTATAACCCTATCTTTCCTTAAAGCCTTCTTATACTCCTTATAATGTTCCCTGCAGAGGAATACTCTCCGCTCATCCCTAAACTTTAAGCCGGCAGCATGGGCTTTCCCAGAATCTAGGGAGCGGATAGCTTCCTTATCACATCCCTCAACACTGCATTTAGCGCCTTTAGAGACCCTGCCCATCAGTAAACTCTCCCCGGCACTAGCCAAATACTCTCTCATTCATGTTTAAGGATTAAAGCCTTATCGTAGACTTCCGCCGCCCTCCTATAAACGTCTTTCCTACCCCTAAACCCCCTAGGTCCAACCTTCTCCACAAGGAACGAGGCTGCCGCAGCCCCGACACACGCACACCATAATGGATCTTCATCATTAACATATTCAGATAGGAAGGCGCCTATGAATGCGTCGCCGGCTCCAGTTGGGTCAGCGGTAACCTTAGGCTTAGCGGCCGGCGCACTGAAGACTTTATCTTTAAAGGATATTAATGCGCCCCTTTCCCCCATCGTAGCTATAGCCACATCCACTCCGTAAGCCCTGACCTTTCTCAAGGCTCTAATGACGTCACCTATCCCGGTTAAAATCTTTATCTCCTTCTCAGAAGACTTAAAAATCCTGATGTATCTGAGAAAATCTAGGCTGTTAGTTTTTTGGAGGCTTACTCTTCCATCGCTGTCGAAGTGTCTAAGTAATCCTTGGGGGTCGAGGGATATTGTGGGAGTGATGCTGCTGACCGCCATAATTAAATCCGATGAGACCTCACCGGCTATAGGCGATATATGGATCGATTTAGCCTCCAGTGATTGAGGCAGATCCTCAACGGATATTGGCGGAGCCCTACCCCTAAGAAACATGTCTCTGCTCCCATTCAAATAATATTTCAATAGGAAGCTTGTAGTTCTGTAACCTTCACATATCTTTAGACCAGATAAATCTACGCCCCTCTTCTTAAGCCACTCAACATATCTCGCCGGGAAATCGCCCCCAACCTTTGACACTACTGAAACAGATGAGCCTAGCCTGCTGGCGGAGAGCGACACGTATGTCGGCGGTCCCCCAAGCCTCCTTTTCGGCTTTGCTTCACCCGGCGGTATTATGAGGTCTATTGCGAAGTGTCCTACGGTTACTATGTCGAACATCCTGAAGCCTTCTAAATGAGCTGTAAGTAGGGTAATAGATATGTTATAGCTGCGGAGAAAACTAATGACGGCAGAAGATTCGCAACCCTTATCTTCCTTATCTCAAGCAGATTTATCCCTAACCCTATTAATATTATGCCTCCTGAAGCGCTGAGCTCATTCACGACGGCTTCTGTGAAAAAGGCTTTTGAGAGCGAGGCTAGCAGCGTTATTCCACCCTGATACAATAGTAACGGTATGGCTGAGAAGAGGACGCCGAAACCTAAAACAGATGCAAGCGATATAGATGCGAAGCCGTCAAGCATAGACTTAGCGTACAGAATGCTCGGGTTCCCATTTAAACCGTCCTCTATTGAGCCGACAATAGTCATGGAACCCATGCAGAAGATTAGAAAGGCAGTTATAAACCCCTCAACAAACTTATCCTCTCTAGAACTAAACTTCGACTTAACAAAATTTCCAAACCCCTCAATATGCCCCTCAATATTGAGAGCCTCACCTACAACAGCGCCGATAAGCATGCTAAAAAATAATATTATCAGGTTGCTGGTTTTCAAAGCCATCTGAAAACCGATGAAAAGAGTTACGAGACCTATGCCCTGAAAAACGATACTTTTAACTCTATCTGGAAATTTACCGCGTAAAACAATTCCTATTAAACTACCAGCTATCACGGAAACAGCATTTACAAGGGTTCCCTGCATAAAATTAAGATAGTTGAGAGGGGTTGAAAAAGGTTTTGAGGTTCACTTAAAGTAGAGTTGCTCAAAGCTCTTCTTCATCAGAAGGTTGGCTGAGGAGTCATGGGCTACAATTCTCCCCCCGGCTAACACATAGGTTCTATCAGATATGCTTAGGGCTATTTTCGCATTCTGCTCAACCATGATTATAGTTGTTCCACGCTCTCTTATCTCCCTGATTTTCTTGGCTAACAGGCTTGCGGCTTTAGGCGCCAGACCGGCTGTAGGCTCATCACACAATAAAAGCTTCGGTTTAAGCATTAGGGCTCTAGCAACGGCGAGCATCTGTCTCTCTCCGCCGCTTAGAGTTTTAGCTAGATTGCGCCTCCTCCTCTCTATTTCCGGAAAAATCTCAAATATTTCCTCCATATCCTTTTTTATTTCTCTATCCTTCCTTAAGTAGGCGCCAAGCATGAGATTTTCTTCAACCGTAAAGTTTGGGAAAATATTTTGCTGTTGCGGTGAGTAACCTATCCCCATGGCTGCAATCCTATCAGGACTTCTACCCCTAATATTTACGCCATTAAATTTGATTTCTCCCTCAAAAACATCCGCTAAACCAAATATCGTGTTCAAAAGGGTTGTCTTCCCGGCACCATTCGGTCCTAAAAGCGAAACTATCTCGCCACTATCGACGTGCATGTCTATTTTTTCAAGCACTATCATCTTTCCGTATCCTGATGAAACATTATTTAATTCTAGAAGCGTCATCTTTAGGCACCACCAATATAAGCTTCTATAACCTTCGGATCAGATGCAACCTCCTCCGGGGTTCCCTGAGATAGAAGCTTACCCATATGTAGAACATATACGTAATCCACGTAGTCAAATAATAAGTCTATTCTATGCTCGATTATGAAGAAGGTTAAGTTAAATGTCTTCCTCAAGTAAGATATATACTCGAATAGATTTCTTCCTACAGCGTAATGTACGCCAGCGGTTGGTTCATCTAAGAGTATTAGTTTTGCCCTTCCAAGTATGCCTTTACTCGTCTCAACCATCTTGACATGCCCTCCGGAGAGACCTGATGCAGGCATTTTATGGAGACCATCCATATCAAACTCTTTTAATAAATTCTTAACTTCATTCGCTATCTCTGATTCCTCTTTAATCCAAGTTTTCCTTAAAGGCGCTTTTAGGAGGTTTTCGCCCTTCTGCCCCTTCGGGCTCAACATCATGTTTTCTAGAGTTGTTAGTGATGCGAAAAGTCTTGGAATCTGAAATGTTCTCGCTATCCCCATGCTATATATCTCATTTGGATTCAACCCATCTATCCTTTTGCCCTCAAAGTAAACGCTGCCTGAATCCGGCTTATAGAACCCGGTTATAACGTTAAAGAGCGTACTCTTTCCGCTTCCATTGGGGCCTATTAATCCAGTTATAGATTCCCTCTCAACATTCAGGCTTACATCTTTGAGAGCTTCCACACCACCGAACCTTTTGCTTACTTTTCTAACCTCTAGTATTGAATTCATTTTCATCTACCTGCCGATAAGCCAGTAAAAGGTTCTCATAAGGTATTTGTTGGCTTTCTGGAACACTGCTATAATTTTAGCCCAATCCCTCCAGCTTTCTCCAAATATCCTCCATGCGACAGTTTTTATAGGTTTCTCCGCCAATATTCCTTTAGGTCTATATATTAGCACTATAAATATTAGGGCTCCAGTGATCATCCACCTTATGTAATTTGGGTCGATTGGCAGATCCAGAAAGATGAAATTTAGGATCGATGTGACTCTATTAAGCAGGGAGAATATGGATGCGCCTAATATTGCTCCTAGATTATTACCCCTCCCGCCAAGTATAACCATGCTCCAAACTTCAAATGTAACCGCTGTGACAAACATGTCCGGTGTAACCGATCCGAGATAAAATGCGTAGAGCGCTCCGGCGACGCCGCTTATCCCCGAAGCAACAAAGAGTAGTTCAGCTTTAATTCGTGGAACAGGTTTACCTAGGCATAGAGATGCGATCTCATCCTCCCTAACAGACTTTAAAACTCTACCATAGGGCGAGTTGGCTAGAAGCTCAAAGTAAATGAAAACTGAAGCTAGAATGGCTAATGTAACAACTATAAATAGAATGTTCTTGATTTGAGCGTCAGGAACCCACGCGAATGGATGCGGTATTCCAAGTAGACCATAGGATCCGCCTGTCGGCTGGAAATGCTTCAGGAAGACCCTAAGCATCTCACCGAAGCTTAATATCGTTATTCCTAGAAAGGCTGGTCCAACTCTCAATGTTGGGAACGAAACTAGGTATCCGGCTAAACCAGCCACCAAGAAGGCGAGCACGAGCGAGAGTATGAAGACGGATATGTTTAGCCACGCGTTTTCCCCGGCTACTTTTCCCATAACTATTATAGCGTCTAGGCTGTAGATGGGGTAATCGTAGCCGTAAAATGAGAGAAATATTGTCATGGAAGTATATCCGGCGACAAAGGCGCCTATGCCGTAGAAGGCTACGAGTCCAAAGTTCGCCATGCCAGTATATCCGATCTCCATATTTAAGCATATAGCCAAAATCGCATATATGCTGAAGATTGGAAGCCAAGATATTAGGAAACTCGCCAAGTCAAACATTCTCCTCCCTCCTACGCAGAAGCCTAGATACATACCCAGTAATCCTGTACCTGTAGGGT
>JAOAJJ010000048.1 GCA_026414245.1 Candidatus Bathyarchaeota archaeon | reverse complement strand
ATAATAGGTCGTGCCCTTAAGGTGATTGGCGAAAATGAGTGAGGTTAAAGTCTATGTGGTAATTGGAAAGATAACGAAGCCAAACTTTAAGACAATATTCAGAAAGGAGATAAGAGCCTTGAAGCCAGAGCATGCCCTAGAGAAAATATATGAGATTTTTGGCAGTAAACATAGGGTTAAGCGATTCCACATAAAGATTCTGAAGGTTGAGGAGGTTCGCCGCGGAGAAAAACCCTAAACTTATTTAAGTTTCTTCTCAACTTATGTCTTTGGTAGATCCCTTATGTCAGCTTCATCTGGATCTATAGAGGATGAAATTAGAAGACTTATAGTTGAATTGAGGTTGCTGGAGAACACTGCCGAAAACCTACAGTTAAGATTAAACCTAGTCAACGCTAATTTAACGGAGCTTAATTTAGCCAGCATGTCTCTTGAAGGCATTGAGAAGAAGGATTCGAATCATATTTTTGTCCCAATAGGTGGCGGTTCATACATTAAAGCTGTTCTCGAAGAAACCGATAAGGTGGTTTATGGTGTGGGTGCTGGAATAGCTATAGAGAAAACAATAAAGGAGGCTAAAGAAGATATAGCAAACAGAATAGCTGAGCTAAATAAGGCTAGGGCGGCATTGGAGCAACAACTAAATCAGGTTTTAACCAGCATAAGGGAAAGACAAGCTAGGCTACAAGAATTAACCTCGAGACTTAAAAGGCAGGGCTGAGAAAGTAGGAATGTTTGAAAAGCTACGTGACGCATTAAGTGGATTGCTGAATAAAATTTCAACCCTGGAGCTTAAGCCGGAGAATATTGGGGAAATTCTCTGGGAATTTAAGCTTACGCTTTTAGAGAATGATGTCGCCCTAGCTGTAGCAGAGCATATATGTGGTGAACTGGAGAAGAGACTGATTGGGCTAAAGGTCAGCAGGTTCGAAGATAAACGTAAAGTCATGAAAGAGATGTTAAGAAGCATCCTCCTAGATATCCTTAAAACCCGGGAAGAAGTAGACCTCATCGATTTAGTCGAGAGGAAGCGAAGGCTGAAGGAGCCATGCATAATTGTTTTTGTCGGGATAAATGGAACTGGGAAAACAACAACTATTGCTAAAATAGCGAACCTGCTGCTTAAAAAGGGCTATTCAGTGGTCTTGGCGTGCAGCGACACGTTCAGAGCGGGCTCAATAGAGCAGCTTGAGCAGCATGCGAGAAGGCTTGAAGTCCCCATGATTAAACATAAGTATGGCTCAGATGCGGCTGCGGTGGCTTATGACGCTGCGCAATACGCTAGGGCTAGGGGGATAAATGCTGTTTTAATAGATACGGCTGGAAGGATGCAGACTAATAAGAATCTCATGATGGAGATGGAGAAGATAGTTCGCGTAGTAAAACCAGACTTGACAATATTTGTTGGGGACGCATTGACTGGGAACGATGCCGTCTCGCAGGCAGAGGAATTTAGCAAATACATCGATATAAGTGGGTCGATACTTACGAAGATGGATGCGGATGCAAAAGGCGGGGCAGCGTTCTCCATAGTATATATGACTAAGAAGCCAATATTGTTTCTGGGAGTTGGGCAGAGATACGAGGATATAGAGCCTTTTAGTCCTGAAATAATAGTGAATCGGATATTAGAATCATTTTAACCGTCTCAGGTTTAGAGGTAGTTGCGTCGATCTTCCCCTCATATAGGCGTGCGCGTGGAAACGCATCAGATTGCTGAAATTATCTATAAGTCATCTAAGTAACTCTCAATCATAACTTCCAAGTCTATTGACTTTTCCCACATCAACCCCAAATTACATGAATTGCGTGAAGTTTAAATCTGTTTCTAGACTATTACAGTCAAGGATTAAATATGGGCAGACTATATGCTCCCAGACCTCTTTCAGCTGGGATTCTACTGACCTATAAGTGCACAAACGAGTGTCAGCATTGTATGTATGCCTGCTCCCCAAAATGGAGAGATGATTGGATAGATTTGAAGGCTGCCGAGAAGATTTTAGAGGTTCTCTCCAAAGTATTTAGAGAGTATTATCCTGAGGGGTTTAACCAGGTTGGAGTTAATATTGGGTTACATTTCACCGGCGGCGAACCATTCTTAAACTTCGATCTTTTATTGAGCTTAGTTGAGGCGGCTAGCAGCCATAATATACCGTCCGTTTTTGTCGAGACAAACTGCTTTTGGTGCGTTAATGACGATATAACCGAAGAAAAACTCGTAAAATTAAAGAAGTCTGGTTTAGACGGCATACTTATAAGCGCTAACCCTTTTGTTGTTGAGCAGATACCTTTTGAGCGTATAGAGCGTGCCGCTAAAATAAGTAGACGTATATTTGGAAGAAACACGATAATTTATCAAGAAATCTTCTTCCAGCAAATAAAGTCCATTAATTTGAAGGGGACTCTTCCCTTCAAAGAATACCTTTCAATAATGAGGGAGAGAGACCCTCTAGGACTTTATTCTGGGTTAAGTTACCCATCGATGCTTTTAATGGGTAGACTGCCTTACAGATTAGGCTACTTATATAGGAGAAAGGCGGCAAAAGATTTCTTCAATGAATCATGTTTTGAAGAGTTGACTCGAAACTGGCATGTGCACATAGACAATTACTATAATTACATAACCGGTTACTGTGCAGGAATATCTCTCGGGGACGCTAGAGACTTGGAAACACTATGTCAAGATGGAATAGATTTAGATAAGTATCCAATAGTCAGCAGGCTTACCTCGTTTGAGGGAATTAAGAAGCTCTTCACATATGCTTCCAAAGAATATGGATATGAAGAAAGGAAGGATGGATATGTATCGAAATGCCACCTCTGCCTCGATATAAGGAGGCATATAATGAGCCGGGCGAATGATCTTAAAGATCTCAGACCAAGAGAATTTTACGAGCGCCTATAAACCTGCTTTTAGCCCTATTATATGAATAAATTTATAGCTAATATTTCCTCATTAATCTTTTATTCTCAACCGCAAATCTTTATGTTAATAAACTCTTTTTGCAGTAAGTGAGAATAAATGCAGTCGCAGAGAAAGCATCCTCTGAGAAAGAAGGTTGAAGAGGAGTTTGTAGAGGAGGGTGTAGGAGCCAGCAAGCTTATTGAGATGCTGGTTAAAAGTTTTTTGAGGGCTGGCAGCGATTACGGTGCGATAACCGACATAAAGACTGACGTGGATAATATTTACATGCTTGTAAAAAGCTATATTTCTGAGAAGAGACTGGACATATATGTGCTAAAGATTGGAGATAGGATACTCATGTCCAAAACCAATGAGAACTTTGACAGGATCTATGAAGTTATAAAAGAGCGGTCGAGTCTAGAGATAAAGAGAGGCATAATTGAAATATGGGATGACTCGGAAAATGGACTGCTACATTTTCTAATCATACCATTGAGAAAACATTTTCCAATAGAATATGCCACAGACAGCGATAAAGAGAAAACCATAAAAGCGCTACTCGATAAGTATTCGGATCTCTGCCTGTAAATAGGTATTTAGCGTCTCGGCTTCTCCTTCTTACCCACTACTAAATCTTTAAGCGCTATCCCGTTAACAGTCACAACTTTCCATCTAACCCCAGGGATATCACCCATTGAACGCCCCCTTGAACCGCCTATACCTTCAATAAGCACTTCATCATGCTCATCGACGACGTTAAGTGCGCCGTCGCCTGGTAGGAAGGCTGTTACAACTTTACCATTCTTTATTAGCTGGACTCTCACACATTTCCTTATGGCGCTGTTCGGCTGCTTGCTTTCCCGCCCCACCTTCTCTAAAACTATTCCACGAGCCATAGGAGCCCCCTCTAAAGGATCTGCTTTAATATCCAGCATAAGCATGCGTCTTTTATAGTATCTGTCCTTCCAACGGAACTTCTGTCTTCTGGTGTGAAGTTTCCTCGCAGCGAACTCTCCCCTAGGCTTTTTAGCCATATCCTTTCATCTCCAATTAATCAACATTTTTGCTGAACAGTTATAAGCATTTCGTTTGCCTTAGCCCCGGCTGCTTTCCCACCATATCACACTATAATAACGTTGCTTATATTGAAGTAGCGCTTTGCCAAGAACCTAACTTTCTCAGCGTTTCTACCGTTTTTGCCAATGGCTATGCCCTTATCTTTACCTTCAACAGAGGCAACAGCTATCACGTTTCCATCAGGCTTCTTAATTATCCGTACTTCTTTAACATTTGCGGGTTTCAGAGTATTTTTTATAAGCTGAATCGGGTCTTCAGAGAACTCCACGACCTCATATTTCTTGCCAGTAATCTTTTCGAGAAGCGCTATGTTCTTTCCGCCTTTACCTATAGCTAAGCCAGCTTCACCCTCCTTTATCACAAAGATAACTCTATCAAACTTTTGGTCAATTATGCAGTCTCTAACCATGGCTCCCGTTAAGCTCTCAAATAGGCGCATATACTCTAATTCCTCATTGGTTAAACGGATACCTTTAGACATTTTCACCACCCGCAAACTTGAGTATGTCGGAGTCGCCTGGATCTCTTATTGTTAGGGCAGACACCATGAAGGATTTGCCGCACACCGAGCCTAAATCTAAGCTCGTGCCAAGATATATTATTAACGGAACGCCAGATAACTTACAATAGTATTCGATTTTCTCACGTCTATCTTCCGGACAGTTGGATGCCACGATGACTAATTTGGCTCTTCCAGTCATAACGCTTTTTATAGTGGAGTTGGAGCCAAATAAAATTTTTCCGGTTTTAACGGCTATGGATATTGATCTATCAACCTCGCTTTTACTGAATTTATCCAAGCTCTTCACCCTCCCTTAGACTTGCACTTACAGAGGGAGCTGTCATATAAATGTCAACTAAACCTGTTCCCGCAGGTATGGTTTGCCCAACTATAACGTTTTCAGTTACCCCTTTCAGCGGGTCAACCTCTCCTCTAACCGCTGCTTCAACTATGTTTGGCAACGTTATTTCAAATGCAGCTCTAGCAAGAACGCTTGGTTTTTCACCACTAACTCCATGACGCCCTATCTGCTTAACGCTGCCAGTCACAGTCATCATATCTGCCACAAGCATTACATGCCTGACATCTACATCCAGCCCCTGTTCCTCGAGAACGCCCATAGCCTCCTCAATTATAGCGTTTCTAGCAGCCTCTACACCTAAAGTTCTCTCCACCTCATGAATACTGTTTGTTGTTGTTCTAGTCGGGTCAACCCCGACAACTTCGAGAACCCTAGGTAAATTAGATCCGTCGGTTCTTATAATCCATTCACCGTCCTCCTCCGTTACATAAACCCTCTTTATGCCGGGAACCCCCTTCACATAATATGATGAAACTCTATTCAGAAGCTTTTTGGCATCCATCTTCCTCTTAGGTTCAACAAACATTAAATTGTTCTCGAACCTCAGTGAGCAGCCAGATATATTAATGGTTCTACTAAGATCTTCTATGGTTATTCCCCGCTCACCCATCCTACGCTCACTCAATTTAACGATAACCCCGCTCGTTTCCGGATCTATGTAAGTCTCCTCAGCGATATCTTCAACAGTTGTATATAGAATTCTTTGCGCAACCTCCATAGCTTTCTCCCGGCTCTTCCTATGCTCTTCATCTAAGTAAACTGTCATGACGGGGGTTGAAGGCTCCCTCCTCGCATCAACTATCTCGATTAAGCGTGGCAGCCCAAGCGTCACGTTCTGCTCCCTAACACCAGCGTAATGGAATGTTCTCAAAGTCATCTGCGTGCCCGGCTCACCAATAGACTGCGCTGCAACCACGCCAACAGCTTCACCAGGCTCCACTAAAGCCTTCTTGTAACGTTCAAGAGCCAGTTTAACGGCTATATCTACACCCTCTTTACTGAGATTTGAGGTTTTTAGCCCCTCTATAAGCTCGCGTACCAGTAGAAGCGTAAGTTCATCTTTAATGCTGTTCACTTGGCTCTCAATATATTCTTCTGACGCCGGCTCACCGGTCTCAATCATAAGCCTGACTTGATCAATAAGCCTGCTAACATTAACCGCTTTACCGTGGTCACTTTTAGCTGGATCTATGCCGTCTTCACCATACCTAAACTGCACAATTTCACCTAACGAGTTTCTTACAGTTCCATCATACTCAACGCGTAGATGCTCAAGGGCATTAATTAATCTTCTCTGCATGTATCCGCTCTGTTGAGTTCTTACAGCCGTATCCACTAGACCTTCACGCCCACCCATAGCGTGGAAGAAGAACTCTATTGGATCGAGACCATCCCTATAAGACGAGTAAACGAAGCCTCTTGCTTTTGGAGATGGATCCTTTATCTTGAAGTGCGGCAAAGCCTTTTCTAAATAACCGCGTATAACACGTTTTCCTCTAATAGACTGTTGACCCAAGATCGCTGTCATCTGCCCCACATTTAGAGTTGAGCCTCTAGCACCAGTCTTCGTCATGATTATTCCAGAGTTTTCGAGACTAAGATCTTCCTCGGCAACTTTCCCCGCCTTCTCCCTGGCTTCAGCCAGCTCGTTCATCACGTAAAGCTCAAACGAGTCTAGAAGCGTCTGCCCTGGAAGCCTCTCTAAAGTGCCTTCCTGCAACTCTTTAGTTAAGGCATATATCTTTTTCTCAGCGCTCCTTATGATTTGGCGTATTTTTCGCTTAGCTTCAGCTGAAAGATCGAGCTCATCGAATGAGTATGTGAAGCCGCGCATGGTCACGAAGCGATTAAGTAAGCAGCTTAACTGATTAAGGAATTTTCTGCCAGCCTCGGTTCCATAGTCTTTTATTATCCTATGTAAAATGCTCTCAGATTTCTCGGCGCCTATAGAATTCTTATCGATCACGCCCTTAATTAAAGTCCCATCCTTAATCACAACATATGCATCGTATGGACATTCATCTTTAAGACAGACATCACAGTTCCTACAGACACTTGCCTTCAGAGCATAATTAAAGTCTTTGGGGAGGAAGAGACTAAATATTTGCTTTCCAGTCCATAGAGACTTAGGCTCCTTAACCGCTGGCTCCGGTAAAGACCCCTCATAACCAGCAGCCGCCAAGAGTTCGCATACTTCTTTTTTATTTAGGAGGGTTGATTTACGGGTTAAGAGAAAAGCAGCGGTTATGAAGTCTCTAATAGCGCCTATTATTGGCCCTCCAAATCTTGGTGAGAGTATGTGATCTTGAACCTGCATAAGTAAGCGGGCTTCGGATTGAGCCTCCTCACTCTGCGGGACATGAAGGTTCATTTCATCCCCATCAAAATCCGCGTTGTACGGTGGGCAGACACATAAGTGTAGCCTAAAGGTCTTGTATGGAAGAACCTTAACGTAATGAGCCATTATAGACATTCTATGCAGAGAGGGCTGCCTATTAAATATCACTATGTCGCCGTCCTGCAGATGGCGCTCAACAATAAACCCTGGTTCAAGGGCTTCAGCGAGCTTCTCCCTATCGGTGACGAATTCAAGCCTAATACGTTTACCGTCAGGCCTAATTATGTAGAGCGCTCCAGGATAATTATCCGGCCCGTTTTTCACCAGTTCACGTAATCTGTCAACGTTCCATGGCGTAACTTTCTCAGGCACGGTTAGCCTCATAGCTACGAATAATGGGACACCAACCTCATTTATGTCTAAGTTTGAATCTGGGCTGATAACTGTACGCGCTGAGAAATCAACCCTTTTACCTGACAGATTGCTCCTAAATCTCCCTTCCTTACCTTTCAGACGCTGGGATAAGGTTTTAAGCGCCCTTCCGGAGCGGTGCCTAGAGGGCGGTATGCCTGAAGCCTCATTATTAAAGTATGTGGTGACATGGTATTCGAGAAGCTCCGACAAATCTTGAATTATAAGCGTCGGCGCACCAGCCTCGATGTTTTCCTTAAGTCTCTGATTTATCCTGATGATATCCACGAGCTTATGGGTTAAGTCATCCTCAGACCTTATTCCCGACTCAAGCGTTATGGATGGTCTAACATAAACCGGTGGAACTGGAAGCACCTGTAGGATCATCCATTCTGGGCGGGCATGTTTAGGGTCAAAACCTAGTAGCTCGATCTCTTCCTCAGAGATCCTCTCAAATCTCTCACGTATCATGCTGGCTGTTAAACGCTGAGAGCCGCCCTCCTCAGTATATTCGTGAAAAACCGTCGGCTTAGTAAACTCTATTTTATATTGTTTTGCGCCGCAATATGGGCATTCGCGGCTCTTCTTTGCCTCCTCAAAGACCCTATTATAAAATGATGTGGGAACAGCGCCAAGCATCTTCTTAAGCCTCTCCATTCTCGCCCTAAACGAGCTAATGGTTTTCTCCGGAAGCAGGATGCGACCACAATTTCTGCAAGTTACTTGAAGTAGATTATAAATCACTTCAGCAAACTCGATATGTATTATTGGCACAGCGAGCTCTATATGCCCAAAGTGGCCTGGGCAGCCCGCTGAAGTGTTACCGCACGTCCTGCATCTCTGTCCAGGCTCTAGTACCCCTAGGCGGCTATCCATGAGCCCGGAGGGTATAACCGCCCCATCCTCATCATATGTGTCGGCTGTTTGAATTTCAACGACGGACATTTTTCTTATTTCTTGGGGGGATAGTATGCCGAACCTTATTGAATCTATTATCTTCTGGTATGCTTCCTCAACCATCGCCATCTTACGCTCTCTCCCTCAACTTTAACCTGGGTGCTATACATAGGATCATTAATTCC